>NZ_JAYRTX010000060.1:0-20808 GCF_041919395.1 Albidovulum sp. | reverse complement strand
TCGCAGATCGTCAGACCTTGCCGCTTCGCCGGGATCGCATCGCCGTTCGGCACCCGCACGCCCGAGGTCGTGCCGTTCCAGGTGAAGACAACGTCGCGGTCGAAATCCACCGTCGCGAAATCCACGATCGCGCCATAGGGGGCCTTCCTCACCGTGGCATCCAGCTTCAGCTGCTTGACGACATCGGTCACCCAGCCTTCGCCGAAGCTTTCCCAGGCCAGCATCTCCACGGGGCGCGCACCGAGAAGCGACCAGAGCGCCATCTCGACCGCGCCGGTATCCGACGCGGGCACGATGCCGATGCGGTAGTCCGCCGGCACGCCCAGAACTTCGCGGGTGAGGTCGATCGCCTCCTTCAGCTTGGCCTTGCCGACGGCGGCACGGTGCGACCGTCCGAGCGGCGCGTCCGAGAGCATGTCGAGGGAAAAGCCGGGAATCTTCGTGCACGGGCCCGAAGAGAAGCGCGGATTTACCGGCCGCGCGGCCGGAGTCGTCTTGACCATTGCTGGTATCCTTCCAGATATACGCCCCTCGTTGGGGAGGGGTGTCCCGCCGCCGGAGATAGACGGCGCCGGAGGCTGGCACAAGCCGGAAATGTGCTCTAAAGCGCCGCTTGACCGACCGAAACCGACGCAACGCGTTCACTATCGGAAACTTTGCCATGTTCATCGTGACCCTTCTCGCCAGCCCCGACCGCGCCGATCTCGACGGGGCGACGGTGGAGGCGCTGCGCAATGCCTGGGGCGGCGGCGAGGCGCGCTGGCTGAGCCGCGGCGTCGCGGCGGAGTTTCCACTGCCGGCGCTACCGGCGAATCGCTGGGAGGCGTGGGCCGGGCTTCAGGGCCTCGGCGTCGACCTCGTCGTCCAGCCTGCCGGGGGTCGCCGCAAGAAGATGCTTCTGGCCGACATGGACTCGACCATGATCGGGCAGGAATGCATCGACGAGCTGGCCGACATGGCAGGGGTCGGACCGCGGGTGGCCGAGATTACCAGGCGCGCCATGAACGGCGAACTGGATTTCGAGGGCGCGCTGCTCGAACGGGTCGGGCTTCTCAGGGGCCTGCCCGAAGCGGTCATCGGGACGGTTCTGGCCGAACGCATCACGCTGGCTCCGGGCGGCCGTGAACTGGTCGCCACGATGAAGGCGAACGGCGGCTACACGGCGCTCGTCTCTGGCGGCTTCAACGCCTTCACCGCGTCCGTCGCAGCGCAACTCGGTTTCGACGAACACCGCGCCAACACGCTACTGGCCGATAACGGGCGCCTCAGCGGCGACGTCGCCCGCCCCATCCTCGGCCGCGAGGCGAAGGTCGCCGCGCTGGAGGAGATTTCCGCCCGGCTCGGCATTGACCATGCCGATGTCCTTGCGGTGGGAGATGGCGCCAATGATCTCGGGATGCTTCATCTGGCCGGCGCGGGCGTCGCGCTCCACGCCAAGCCATCGGTCGCCGCGCAATGCGACATCCGCATCAACCACGGCGACCTGACCGCGCTGCTCTATATCCAGGGCTACGCCGCCGGCGACTTCGCGTGATCCGGTCGCGCGCTCGACGTGAAGTGCCGCCGCCCGACCGGGCGTTTTGGGTGCGCCTTCGGATCAGTCGGCGAAGCCGGGCGCCAGACGCATCTCGCCCACCGCGATGCCGCGCCGATTCCGTAGGGGGTCGGTCAGGTACTTCCCGACGACGGAATCGGCGGCGTCCAGCAGGCCCATCCGCACCAGCAGCGCGGTGATCGCGGCCTCCGAAGCCCGCGTGCCGCCGTCGACAATCTTCAGCGCGATCCCCTGCTTCCGCTCGGGCAGGATCGCCACGAACACGGCCTCGGCCCCGGTCTTGACCGCGGCCTTGCCGCCCAGGGCCCGCATCAGGTTGGTGCAGGCCCGGCCTTCTCCCGCGACCAGATCGGGATATGCAACCATCGCCCGCCAGAGCCGCGCCGCCGCCCTTTCGCGTGCCGAGCCCTCGGGGTTGGCCGCGGCGAACCCGGCCATCGCGCGGGCCAGCCCGTGCACCGAAGTCGCGAAATTGGGGGCCGAGCATCCGTCGATCCCGTAACCCGGCGAGGCCTCGCCCGTCACCTCCTCGAAAGCCGCCCTTGCGGCCCGCTGCACGGGATGGTCGGGCTCGACATACTCCGGCCCCGCGCCCATGTGCTTGGTCAGCGTCAGGAAGCCGGCATGCTTGCCCGAGCAGTTGTTGTGGATCTGGCAGGGCGCGGCATCCGAACAGACCAGTTCCTTCCGCGCAGCCGGATCGTCCGGCATCTGTGTGCCGCAGCGCAAGTCCGCCTCGCCGAGACCCAGGCCCGTCAGCCAGCGCCCGACCGCCTCCGTGTGGACATGCGCGCCATTGTGGCTCGCGCAGGCGAGCGCAAGTTGCGCGCTGCCAAGACCGAAACGATCCGCTGCGCCGCTTTCCACAAGCGGCAACGCCTGGATCATCTTGCAGGACGAGCGGGGAAAGATGACCGCCGCTGGATCGCCCCAGGCCTCCACCACCTCGCCGCGCGCGTCGCAGACAACGGCATGCCCGGAATGGGCGCTTTCCAGCATCCCGCCGCGCCAGAGTTCGATCATCGGTATCGCCGGCATCTTCCCTCACCTTTGCGCGAATTTCCGCCTCCGGGGCTTTTCCCGCCTCGGGGATTCGCGCTAAGACCGGCATATCGAGTTGACGGGTTTCCCGCCATGCCCAAAGCGGCCGCGCGAAGCGGCGCCGGCCCCCGAGGGGTCGTCATTGCGGGCGGGATCGCCGGGGCGACGACAGCGGAGGCAGGTTACGACATGACTTCACCGATCTTGCGCGCGACGGGCGCTCTCTTTCTTGCGATTTCCACCGCAACGGGCGCACTTGCCCAGGTGTCCACCAACCGCGTGGCGGCGAATACGGACTGGAGCGTCTTCGTCGAGGAAGACCCCAAGGAATGCTGGGGTGTCACCGCGCCAAAGGAAACCGTGAACACAAAGGACGGCCAGGCCGTGTCGGTCCGGAGGGGCGACATCCTCCTTTTCGTTACCTACCGTCCAGGCGTCGCCGAGGGCGAGGTCTCCTTCTCCGGCGGCTACCCCTTCGCCAGCGGCTCCACGGTCTCGCTCGACATCGGCGGAACGGCCTTCGAGCTGTTCACGGAAGGCGAATGGGCCTGGTCGGGTTCGAAGGAGGACGACGCGAAGATCATCGCCGCCCTGAAGTCCGGCGCCTCGGCGGTGCTGACCGGGCGCTCCGGTCGCGGCACCCAGACGAAGGACACGTTCTCGCTCCTTGGTGTCAGCGCCGCGCTCGACGAGGCGAAAAAGCGGTGCGCCGGCTGAGCCTCGCCGTGACGTCCGGCGACGAGGATTAGGACGGTGTTAAACCTCGCGCGCTAGACCTGTTCCCGGGTGAAAGGAACGGGTGGTGTAATGGCCAGGCAGAAGAATGCCGCGCCAGTCATCATCAAGCGCAAGAAGGTCGTCGGCGGCGACGGGCACCACGGGGGGGCGTGGAAGGTTGCCTATGCCGACTTCGTGACTGCCATGATGGCCTTCTTCATGCTGATGTGGCTGCTGAACGCGACGACAGAAAAACAGCGGAAGGGAATCGCGGACTATTTCAGCCCGACGATTCCGCTCAGCCGGATCTCGGGCGGCGGTGACGGGTCGTTCGGCGGCGACAGCGTCTTCTCGGAGGATCAGATCGCCCAGAACGGCACCGGCGCGTCGAACCTGCGCCCCTCGGCCGAGCGGCAGGCGCTCGGCCAGACCGGCACCGACAGCGCCGACACCGCCGACGCGGCCGCTGCCTTCGCCGAGGAGGCTCGGAGAATCGAAGAAGCCCTCATGGGCATCGGCGGCGAAAGCATGGTCAGCGAACAGGCGGCGCGTCACATCGTGACCCGCGTGACCGACGAGGGACTCATCGTCGAGCTCTTCGACCTTGACGACGAGCCGCTTTTCGAAGGCGACACCGACAGACCTGCGCCGATCACCGAGGAGATGGCCGGCGTCCTCGTGAAAGTCTTTGCCCTCGTGAAGAACGGTGTCGCCGTCGAGGGTCATATCCGGGCGCTTCCGGCCGTTCTGCGCGACAATCCCGCCTGGGACCTCTCCGCCGCGCGCGCGATGCGGATGAGAAGGCTCCTCGAGGCCGAGGGCTTCGCGCCTGCGCGGGTGCAGCGCGTCACCGGACATGGTGACCGGGCCCCCGCCGCGAAGAACCCGATGGCTCATCGCAACAATCGCCTGGAAGTCATTCTGCTGCGGTCAACCCGGTAATGTTCGCCGGATCTGATCCGTTAGGGCGATGTTAAGCCGCCGCGCTGCAAGGTGGGCCGAAAGACGGGACACAGCAGCAGAAAGGCGGCAACCATGTCCATTTCGTCCTCACTCAATGCCGGCGTCGCGGGTCTCAGCGCCAATGCGACGCGGCTTGCGACGATATCCGACAACATCGCCAACTCCGGCACCTACGGATACAAGCGCGCCTCGGCGGATTTCGAAAACTTCGTGATCAACCAGGCGCGCAGCGCCGGCACCTATTCGGCGGGTGGGGTGCGCGCATCTTCGTCGCGACTGATCGACGAACACGGCGCCCTCGTGGCGACGTCGAACGCGCTCGACCTCGCCGTCGCCGGCCGAGGCATGCTTCCGGTCACGACCGAACTCGACGCGACCGGGGGCGAACGTGCGCTCATGATGACTACGACGGGTGCCTTCCGTCCCGATGCCGACGGCGTACTCAAGACCGAATCCGGGCTCGTCCTGCTCGGCTGGCCCGCCAACGCGGACGGCAGCATCCCGATCCTTCCGCGCGACACGGTCGCAGGGCTGCAACCGGTGGTTATCAACGCCAACCAGACGGCCGGCGATCCGACCACCACGATGAGCCTCGGCGTCAATCTGCCCGCAACCGAAACCGAATACGGCAGCGCGGGCACACCGCTTCCCCTCTCGATCGAGTATTTCGGCAACCTGGGCACATCCGAAACGCTCGACATCACCTTCACGCCGACCCTGCCGGCGTCGGGCGCATCCAACACCTGGACAATGGAGATCCGCGACTCCGCCCAGGGAGGCGCCGTGATCGGCCAGTACACATTGACGTTCGACGATACGCGGGCGAATGGCGGCACGTTGTCTTCGGTCACGACGCTCACCGGCGGCCCATATGACCCCGTGACCGGAACCCTCAACCTAACCGTCGCCGGAGGACCGTTGTCGGCGACGATCGGCAAGCTTGGCGACGTCAACGGGCTGACGCAGCTCTCGGACAGCTTTGCACCGACTTCGATCACCAAGGACGGCTCGCCGGTCGGCAACCTCACGGCTGTGGAGGTCGATGACCAGGGATACATCACCGCCACCTACGACACAGGCTTCACGCGCCGGATCTACCACATCCCGGTGGTTGACGTTCCGAACCCGAACGGCTTGATCGCGATGAACAACCAGACCTTCCGGGTCTCGCCCGATTCCGGTTCCTTCTACCTGTGGAACGCGGGCGATGGCCCGACCGGAGGTATTGTGGGCTACGCGCGCGAAGGCTCCACGACCGACGTGGCCGCCGAACTGACGGCCCTGATCCAGACGCAGCGCGCCTACTCCTCGAATGCCAAGGTCATCCAGACGGTAGACGAGATGCTGCAGGAAACCACCAACATCAAGCGCTGAGGACGAGCAACTTGGCACGTTCTCGGGAGGCTGAGGCATGAGCCTGTCCGCATCGCTCGCGAATGCACTCACCGGGCTGACGGCGTCCGCCCGGGCCGCCTCCGTCGTGTCGTCCAACGTCTCGAACGCGCTGACCGAAGGCTACGCGCGGCGTGAGCTCCACCTCTCGCCGCAGTCGGTGGGTGGCCGCGGCGCCGGCGTCAGGGTCGACGGCGTGACCCGCGTCGTGGACCGCACACTCCTGACCGACCGCCGGCTTGCGGACGGCGAGGCGGGGAATGCGCGTCTCAAAAGCGGATTCCTGGCCCGGATCGAGGGAATGACCGGCACACCGGAGGATGCGGGGTCGCTGTCAGCGCGCGTCGCCACGCTGGAGTCGGCGTTGATCCAGGCCGCGAGCCGGCCCGACAGCCAGGCACGGCTGCAAGGCGCCGTCGATGCCGCGACCGGACTTGCCGGCCATCTCAATGCGCTGTCCGACGCCCTCCAGCGGGAACGGATGAATGCCGATGCCGGGATCTCGGCACAGGTTCGCACGCTGAACGAGTCGCTTTCGGGCATCGACCGGCTCAACGACGAAATCCTCGCCGCCGCTGCCTCGGGTCACGACGCGACGGCGCTGATGGACCAGCGTCAGACACTGGTGGACCGGGTGGCGGCAATCGTTCCGGTGCGAGAAGTGGCGCGAGAGCATGACCAGATCTCGCTCTACACCACCGGCGGGGCGATCCTCCTCGAGGGCAACCCTGCCGTCATCGGCTTCTCGGCCGCAGGCGTGATCACCCCCGACATGACGATCGGATCAGGAGCCCTTTCGGGGTTCACGATCAACGGTCTCGCGGTACCATCCTCGGATTCCGGTGCCCTCGGCGGCGGAACGCTCGGCGCCCTCGTCGCGATCCGGGACGATCTCGCGCCGGCCGCGCAGGTCCAACTCGACGCGGTTGCCCGTGATCTCGTGGAGCGATTTGAAAGTCCCGCAATCGACCCGACACGCGGCCCCGGACAGCCGGGACTGTTCACCGACAACGGTGCGGCTTTCGATCCCCTGATCGAGGAGGGCCTCGCAGGACGCATCGCGCTGAACGCGCTTGTCGATCCGCGCCAGGGTGGCCAGCTCTGGAGGCTTCGCGACGGACTCGGTGCCGCCGCGCCGGGTAGCGTGGGCGATGCCACGCTTCTTCAGAGCCTCGGCACCGCGTTGTCGGTAGCCCGTTCTCCCGCGTCCGGAAACTTCGTCGGTGCAGCGCGATCCGCCTCCGGCCTTGCCGCCGATGTCCTGTCAGGGTTCGCCATCTCGCGCCAGTCCGCCGAGGCGCGCGAAAGCTTCGCCACCGCCCGCCACGACGCGCTAAAGGAAATGCAGCTCGCCCAGGGCGTCGATACCGACGCGGAGATGCAGACCCTTCTGATGGTCGAGCAGGCCTATGCTGCAAATGCGCGTGTGGTCCAGGTGATCGATGATCTCATCCAGCAACTGATCGGGCTCTGAGCGATGCATTACCTTTCCGTCGGCGACTTGGCCCAAGCCTACCAGATGCGCCGCCACAACGCGGCGCTCCAGACCCACCTCGCCCGGCTGACCGAGGAAATGACGACCGGCGTCCGCTCCGACCTCGCCGAGGCGGTATCCGGTGATTTCCGCGCGCTCGCCGGGCTCGACCGCTCCCTCGCGACGCTCGCGGCCTACAAGACCGCCACCGACGAGGCCGCACTCCTGACCCAGACGGTGCAGTCCGCGCTGGAGACCGTGCAGGAACTGGCGACCGATCTGGGCCCCGGCCTCCTTTCCGCCGCAACGACCGGAACCCCCACGCTGATGGACACCACAGCCGGGGACGCGCGGCAGAAGTTCGCCTCCGTGGTCTCGGCGCTGAACACCCAGGTGGCCGACCGGTATCTCTTGTCCGGAACGGCAACCGACCGGAAACCGATCGCCGACGCCGATTCGATCCTTTCGGCGCTGGGCGTCGCGACCGCGGGCCAGGTAACCGCTGCGGGGGTCGCCTCCGCCGTCGCCGCCTGGTTCGACGCGCCGTCCGGCGGCGGCGGATTCCTCGACGCGGCATATGGCGGCGCTGCGGCGCCGTTTGCGCCCTTCGGGATCGGCGCGGGCGAGTCGGCCACGATGGACCTGACGGCCGCGGACCCGGCAATCCGGGATCTTCTCGAAGGCTTCGCTCTCGGTGCGCTTGTGGCCGAGGGCACCCTTTCGGGCGATGACGCAGGGCGGGCCGTCCTGCTGCGGCGTTCCGGCGAGGCGCTCCTCGCTGCCGGCAACGACATGGCGGCGGTGCGCGCCCGTGTCGGCTCCGTCGAAGCGCGGATCGCCGGCGCCAGCGCCCGCAATGCGGCCGAGGCTTCTGCGCTGCAGATCGCGCGGAACGGTCTCGTCGCCGCCGATCCCTACGACACGGCGACTGCGATCCAGGCCGTGCAGACCCAGATTGAGACGCTCTACACGCTCACCGCGCGTCTGTCGCGCCTGTCACTCACGGATTATCTCGGATGAGAACGCTCCTCGCCTTCGCTCTGGTCTTGCTTGCCGGTGCTGCCGCGGCGACGCCGGTCCGGATCAAGGACCTGGTCGAATTCGACGGCGTGCGCGGCAACGATCTCGTCGGTTACGGCCTCGTTGTCGGTCTCAATGGCACCGGGGACGGCCTGCGCAATGCGCCCTTCACCGAGGAGATCATGGCCAACATCCTCGAGCGGCTCGGGGTGAACGTCACGGGCGAGAACATGCGTCCGAAGAACGTGGCCGCGGTCTTCGTCACCGCGACGCTCCCTCCCTTCGCGCGCGCCGGCAGTCAGATCGACGTCACGGTCTCGGCGATCGGGGACGCAAAAAGCCTGCTCGGCGGGACACTCGTGATGACACCGCTCAATGCCGCCGACGGCGAGATCTATGCAGTCGCGCAGGGAACGATCATCGCCGGCGGCGCCTCGGCCGAGGGGGCGGCGGCGAGCGTCACGCAAGGGGTGCCGACGTCCGGCAGCATCCCGGCAGGGGCGCGGGTGGAGCGCGAGATCGCCTTCGACTTCGGCGGGCTGAACGCCGTGCGCCTCGCGCTCCGCTCACCCGATTTCACCACTGCCGGCCGGATCGAGGAGGTGATCAACGCGGAGTTCGGGCGCCGGGTTGCCGAAATGACCGATGCGGGTACCGTCGCGCTCGACATCGGCGCAACGCGCATGGGCTCGCCCGCACATGCGCTCGGCCGTATCGAAAACCTGCTTATCGAACCGGAGCGACGCGCCCGCGTCGTGGTGGACCAGCGTTCCGGAACGATCGTCATGGGGGCGGACGTCCGCATCAGCCGCGTCGCGGTCAGCCAGGGAAACCTCACCCTGAAGATCGAGGAGGCGCCGCTCGTCGTGCAGCCCAATCCCTTCGCCCAGGGCGACACGGTCGTCGTGCCCCGCTCTTCCGCCGCGATCGAGGAGGAACCCGGAATCGGCATGGCCGAGATCTCGGATGCCTCGTCGCTGTCGGAGGTCGTGGCAGGCCTCAATGCCCTCGGAGTGTCCCCGCGCGACATGATCGACATCCTGAAGAGCATCAACGTCGCGGGCGCACTACACGCGGAATTCGTCGTGCGCTAGCAGGCGCGTTCGGCGGACCGTGGCGGCGGAAACCGTCGAGACCCGGGCATCTCCCTAACCTCCGTAACCGGGCGGCAGGAAGAGCTCGGCCGAAGCCCGCAGCGCCTCCACATGCTGCTCGCGCCGATAGGCGGCAAGGGCCTGACGCCGGTCATCGTTGACGACGGGCATGTCTTCGAAGGGCCAGGTCACCAGCCATACCCGCGCGTCGGGATTGCCCTGAAGCGCGGCTTCGTAGTCCGCGAAGACGTAGCGCGCCTCGGGCAGGTAGTAGTAGAGCGGTGCCTCTGTCCAGCTCTTGTCCAGAACAAGGATCAGATCGTCCGGCCGGTAGTACGGCATCATCGCGGCCACGACGGACTTGTAGTCGCGCGGCGAGCCCGGCTTGGCAAAGGAATAGGGGACGCTCGCGGCAAAGGCCCCGATCAGGGCAACCGTCGCCCCCAGGCGCGGCAATCTCGCCCCAATACCTGCGGCCGCCCCGGCAACGAGGATCACGAGGTAGGGCACGAAGATGAGGAAGGCGCGGCTCGCAAGGATGGCAACCTTCGCCGAAAGGACAAAAAGGATAAGCGGCGCGACGAGACCGAGCAGGATGACAAGGAGTCGCGGGCCGGCGGTCTGGGCGCGCCAGCGGACGAACAATGCGCTCCGCGACAGGCCGTGTCCCAATGCCTGGGCAGCCGCGGGCAGCCAGAGAGCGAGGATCGGCCCGGCGCTGACCACCATGAGGGCCTCGTTTCGATGCAGGGCGATCCGCGCGAGCCAGACCATGAAGCCCGAAACGACCAGGGCCAGGCCCGGGGGAAACCACCGCGGCAGGTTCTCGCCGCCTCCCGCCGGACTCGGCTGGCGTGCGCGGGTGACGCATCCCCAGGCAACGAGGCCAAGCCCGGCGACCAGCAGCGCGACGGCGGCAGCCATGGGAATCGCCAGGGCCGGCATGGCGTTGCGATCCGTCGCGAAGAGAAATCCGAAGGTGAGGTACTCGCGGAGGAACTCCGGCGCCGCTTGCTCGACGGCGCCGTGCCGCGCGCGATAGACCGAATGGAGAAGCTCCGGAGCCGAGAGCATGACGGCGACGGCCTGCAGCTGGATCGCCGGATGGACGCCGGAAAACCGCGCGCGAACCAGATCGCCCCAGCGAAAGGGCTGCATCGGCAGCGCCAGCGTCGCCCATACGATCTGGATGCCGAGAAGCGGCCAGACGAATTCGACCGATCCGGCGGTCGCGACGACGGACAGGACGTATCCTGCGCCCGTCAGACCTCGTCGGCCAGAACCGTAGACGAAGGCGAGCAGGAGCGCGGTGGACAGAAGACCGAAGAACGCCCCCGCGGCGTACATTCTTGCCGACTGGCTGAGGAACAGATGGAAGCCGTGCAAGGCCAGGAGACTTGCCGCAAGCGCGCCCGCGGGCGCGCCGTAGGCACGCCTGCCCAGCACGAAGGCGAGCCAGACGGATGCGGCCCCGAGTACGGCCGACGGCAGGCGCAGCGCCCATTCCGAGACGCCGGCAAGGCCGGTCCAGAGAAACATTGCGAGATACCAGCCCATCGGATGCGGCTCATCGTGAAAGTGCATCGACAGTGTCTCGCTCCAGTTCAGCCGGGGCGGCGGGACGGAATGGATGGGTGGCAAGGGAATGCCGGGCACGTAGACTTCCGGATGACTGACGGAGCGGAGGTCGAGGTCATAGAGCCTGAGCGCCAGCGCGGCCACGACCGCTCCAAGCGCGATGCCCGTCCAGGCGCGCGATCGTACCATTGTCATCGGTGCCAGGACCTTCCCCACGGGCGAGCAAAGCAAACGTTCTCACCATGCGACCCTAACCGGGATGCCTGCAAGAACATTGATCCGGGTCAACCCTGTGCGGCTCGGCGCCTTGAGGCGGCCCGACGCATCGCTTAGGTTGGCTTTCGACATGTCGTTTCACGCGGGAGAGTCCCATGACCCAGCGCCTTCACCTCGTCTTCGGCGGGGAACTGGTCAGTCCGGACCGGACCGTCTTCAAGGACCCGACGGCGATCCATGTCGTGGGAATCTTTCCGGACTACGCCAGTGCCTACAACGCCTGGAAGGCGGAGGCGCAGCGTACGGTCGACGACGCCCATACGCGCTACTTCATCGCCCATATCCACCGCCTCCGGGACGAGGCGACCGAAACCGCTCCGACCGAAGAACTCGGCGGCTGAAGCAGAGGGGAAATGGCGCGTTCGCTCGCCCTTGCGCTCTACCTTCTTGCCGCGAGCCGGGGCGGGTCGGAGCCCGCCGCGGCGCGCGGCCGCCGACCGGACGGAAAACTCGTCTGGATGCACCTCGGCGCCGGATCGAACCTCAAACGGCTCGCCCAGCTTGCGCGCCGGCTCTACGACCTGCGCCCGGGGCTCGCATTCCTTGTCACCGCGCAGGGAGACGCGTCGCCCACCGCGGCCGGATTTCCCGGAACGATGGTGACGGATCGCACCCCGGCGGAGCGCGTGCCGTCGGTCGCCGCGTTCCTCGACCACTGGCGGCCGGACCTGGCGCTGATCGCCGGAGCGACGCTGCCGCCTGCGCTGATCGCCGGCACGCATGACCGCGGCATCCCGCTGATCCTTGCCGATATCCGCCTCGGCACCGAGGATGTCGGTCAGTGGCGCTGGCGGCGCGGGCTTGCTGCATCGCTCCTGTCGCGGTTTTCGCGCGTGCTCGCACAGGATCCCGAGACCGCCGCGCGACTCCGGGCGATCGGGGGGCGGCAGCTTCCGGTCGAGATTGCCGGCCGGATCGAGGAGACGTCGGAACCTCTTCCGGGCAGCGAGGCAGAGCGGGCGGCGCTCGCCGAATTGTTGGCGACGCGGCCGGTGTGGCTGGCCGTCGCCTGCCCGGAAGCCGAGGAAGAGGCGGTCATCGCGGCACATGCGCGGGCGATGCGGCTGGCACACAGGATGCTGCTCATCCTCGTGCCCGCCGATGCGCAGCGCGCCGATGCCCTGGCAGACCGCATCGGACGCGAGGGTTGGGTCGTCGCCCGCCGATCGCGCGAGGAAGAACCGGAGGCGGACGTGCAGGTCTTTCTCGCGGATGGCGAGGCGGAACTCGGCCTCTGGTATCGACTCGCCCCGGTGACCTTCATGGGCGGGACGCTCTCCCCAGGCGGGACTGGGCGCAATCCGTTCGAACCCGCAGCGCTCGGCTCGGCCATCCTTCACGGCCCGCACCCGGGGCCCTATCCGGATGCCTACGCGCTTCTGGCCGACGCCCGCGCGACCCGGCTCGTCAACGGTGCCGAGGCGCTTGCGGACGCGGTGGCTGATCTCATCGCACCCGACCGGGCCGCTCTTCTCGCGCACAATGCCTGGGCGGTGTCGTCCGGAGGCGCGGAAGTGACCGACAGGGTCGCCGAGATCGTCCTCGCCACGCTCGACGGTCCGTCCGGAAAGGTCGCCGCGTGATGGTGGTGCAGGCGCCCCGGTTCTGGTTCACACCGCCCGACCAACCCGGCTGGGCCGCACGTCTTCTTGCGCCTTTGGGTCGTGTCTACGCCCGCGCGACGGCGCGTCGTCTTGCCGACAGAGCGGGAGTGCGCGTCGGTGTACCGGTGATCTGCGTCGGCAACCTGAGCGTAGGCGGCACGGGGAAGACACCGACGGTCGTCGCGCTCGTGCAGCGGCTCGCCGCACGCGGCGTCTTCGCGCATGTCGTCAGCCGGGGCTACGGTGGAAGTCTTTCCGGGCCGGTCAGGGTCGACGAGCGCCGACACAGCGCGGCGGATGTCGGCGACGAACCCATGCTGCTGGCGGGGTTTACCCCCACCTGGGTCGCGCGGGACCGGGCGGCCGGCGCGCGGGCCGCCGCAGCCGCGGGCGCAGGGGCGATCCTTCTCGATGACGGCTTCCAGAATCCGACACTGGCCAAGGACCTGTCGCTTATCGTGGTCGATGCCGGCCGCGGGTTCGGCAACGGGCTTTGCCTGCCCGCCGGCCCCCTTCGAGAGCCGGTCGCGGCGGGGCTGCGGCGCGCCGATTTCGTGCTGTCTATCGGATCCGCGCCGCAACAGGCGGAGTTCGCGCGGGCCTGGGGTGCCGCCCTGACCGTTCCGCATCTGACCGGTGCACTGAAGCCCCTCGAGACCGGAATGGACTGGGAGCGGCTGCCGGTGCTCGCCTTCGCCGGAATCGGCCATCCCGAGAAGTTCTTCGCCACGCTTCGCGAGCTTGGCGCCGAGCTCTGCCGCACTGTCGCACTTGATGACCATCAGCCCCTCACACCCGCGATCCTGCACCGGCTGGAAGCCGATGCGGCGGGGCTTGGCGCCCAGCTCGTCACCACCGAGAAGGATGCCGTCCGCCTGCCGCAGGACTTCCGCCCGAAGGTGCTGAGCGTACCCGTCCGGCTGGAACTCGACGACTGGGCGCCGCTCGACGCCGCGCTCGACCGCCTCGGGCTCTGACCGAACTTACCGCTTCAATCCGGCATCGTTCTCGCCGAGCTTCGGCGACGGCCGGTCGAGCGCGAGGTCGGCGCCCGAGAAGGTGAATGGCGACCGGACACCCGGCACGCCGTCCGGTGCGATGCGCATCCCCCGCGCGACGATCTGAGGGTCGGCGAAAACCTCGCCCATGTCGTTGATCGGCCCGGCGGGCACGCCCTCCGCCTCGCAGGCGGCGAGGAGATCGGCCTTGCTGAAGGTCCGGGTCCGTTCGGTTATGCGCGCCGTCAGCGTGGCCCGGTTGGCGATACGGTCTGCGTTCGTCAGGTATTCCGGTGCCTCTGCCAGCGCCGGAAGCCCGAGGATGCCGCAGAATCGGCGGTACTGGCCGTCGTTGCCGGTGGCGATGATGATCCATCCGTCGGCGCAGTCGAAGACCGAGTAGGGAACGATGTTCGGATGTGCATTGCCCATCCGCATCGGCGGATTGCCGGAGGCGAGGTAGTTCATCGCCTGGTTTGCCATGATCGAGGTCGCAACGTCGAAGAGCGACATGTCGATATGCTGCCCCTCGCCGGTCCGCGCCCGCTGGTGGACGGCCGCAAGAATTGCCGTCGCGGCGTAAACGCCGGTGAAGATGTCGGTGACCGCCACGCCGACCTTCTGCGGCTGGCCGCCCGGCTCTCCCGTCACGCTCATCAAGCCGGACATGCCCTGGATGATGTAGTCGTAACCGGCACGATGGGCATAGGGTCCGTCCTGCCCGAAGCCGGTAATCGAACAATAGATGAGCCGCGGGTTGACTTCGCGCAGGCTCGCGTAGTCGAGCCCGTATTTCGCGAGCCCGCCGACCTTGAAGTTCTCGATCAGGATATCGGCGTCCCGGACCAGGTCGCGGACGAACACCTGCCCCTCCGGCGCGCGAAAATCGGCCGTCACCGACTTCTTGCCGCGGTTGCAGGCGTGGAAATAGGCTGCGGACCTGTCGCCCTCGCGCTCGATGAACGGGGGACCCCAGCGGCGGGTGTCGTCGCCCTCGGGCGCCTCGACCTTGATGACCTCGGCGCCCAGGTCGGCCAGAGTCTGCCCCGTCCAGGGCCCCGCCAGGATGCGCGCGAGCTCGACGACCTTCAGCCCGGCAAGCGGCGTCATCGCGTCAGTTCGCCAGCTTTTCGTCGAGGATCTTCGCGAAATCCTCGTACGACATGTTGGAATATTTCTGCCCGTCGATCACGAAGGAGGGCGTCGAGTCGATCCCGTCCTTCGTCGCATTCGTCTGATAGGCCGCGACCATCGCCTTGGCCTTGTCGTTGTCGTTCAGGCAGGCGTCGATCGCCTCCTTCGCGAGCCCGGCCTTGAGTCCGATCTTGCGCAAGTTGTCGGCTATCGTGCTCGCCTGACCGTCGCCGATCCACTGCTTCTGCGTATCGTAGATCATGTCGGAGATCGGGAAGTACTTTTCGGGCCCGCCGCAACGCGCGACCATTCCGGCCCAGAGGCCAAACTTGTCGAAATAGACCTCGCGGTAGACGAACTTCACCTTGCCGGTGTCGATGTAATTCTTCTTGAGATCGTCGAAGACCGTCTCATGGAAGTGCGCGCAATGCGGGCAGGTGAAGGAGGCATATTCGATCACTTCCACCGGCGCATTGAGCTGGCCGAGAATCATGTCTGGCGCCGCCGCCACCTCCGAGGAGGCCGTCGCCTCCTGCGCTTCCGCCGCGATCGACAGCGACGCCGGCAAGGTGGCCGCGCCGCGACCGATCCAGACGGCGCCGCCCGCCATGGACAACGCCAGCGCGCCGGCGACGAGATAGGTCTTCGACATGAGGTCAGCCTTTCCTTTGTCCGGAGCGAGACAACACTTTTTCGCCCAAAGCTTCAAGCGCCGCCCGGAGAACGGGGTCATGGACATCGCCGGACACGCGCGCGGCCTCGCGCTGCGTGGCGGGATCGGGTGGCGGGGCGGCGGGGTGCGTGGCCGGCTTGAAGGCCACCTGACCCTCGGCGAAACCCGAGGGCGCGGTCTGCGTCACCGACACGCGCGAGATGGCGTTGTAGCCATAGCAGGCATTCACCCTTTCGCGAATCTTCGGCAACTGCATCTGCAGGAGCGGCGCGGCCGATCCGGTGGTCAGAAGCGTCAGCGTCGCGCCCATCCCCTCGCGGCCGTAGCCGATTTTCACCGGCAGCGCGATGGCGGCGATCTCCTCGCCCACGACCTCCGCCCAGTGCGTGAGGAGTCGTGACACCGCAAAGCCACGGGATTCGCCCACTGCGCGGATCCGGTCCTTGAGAAGGCCCGCGGCCGGCTCGAATCCCCGCCCCCTGCGTCTTGGCCTCGTCCCGGTCTCCTGCATCACTGTCCTTTCCTTCCCGCTCCGCTATCTTAGGGAAGCGGCAGGACCTTGCCCACTGGCTTGCGGAGCACGGAGGCATAAAGATTGCGTGACGTGACGATCGCCCCGGCGCTTCTCGCCTGGTACGGCCGGTCTGCCCGCGTGATGCCCTGGCGCGTCGGGCCGGAGGAGCGCAGCGCGGGAGTGCGCCCCGACCCCTACCGCGTCTGGCTTTCCGAGGTGATGCTGCAGCAGACGACCGTGGCGGCGGTGCGGGACTACTTCCGCCGCTTCATTGAACGCTGGCCGGACGTCGCTGCGCTGGCTGCGGCCGAGGATGGCGAGGTCATGGCGGAGTGGGCCGGCCTTGGTTACTACGCCCGTGCGCGGAACCTCCTTAAATGTGCGCGGGTCGTCGCCGGAGAACACGGCGGCCGGTTTCCCGAAAGCCGCGACGCGCTCCTCACCCTGCCCGGCGTCGGGCCCTACACGGCCGCCGCCGTCGCCGCCATCGCCTTCGACGAGCCCGCGACCGTCGTCGATGGCAACGTGGAGCGCGTGGTTGCGCGGCTCTTCGCGGTCGAGACGCCGCTGCCCGCGGCCAAGCCGGAACTGACCGCCCTCGCCGCGCGATTGACGCCAAGGGAACGGCCCGGCGACTTCGCTCAGGCGATGATGGACCTCGGCGCCACGATCTGCACGCCCCGGAGCCCCGCCTGCGGCATCTGCCCGGTCAGGTCTGCCTGCGCCGGTCACGCCGCCGGGACAGCCGCCAGCCTGCCCTTCAAGGCGGCGAAGGCGGAAAAGCCCACAAGACGAGGCGTCGCTTTCGTGGGCGTCCGCGAGGACGGTGCGGTGCTGGTCGAACGTCGGCCCGAACGCGGGCTTCTTGGTGGGATGCTTGGCTGGCCCGGCACTGATTGGGCCTGTTCAGAGCCGATTTCCACTCCGCCGGCTCCCGGCACCTGGCGCATGGCCGCGGGCGAAGTCCGCCACACGTTCACGCATTTCCACCTCAGGCTTTCGGTCATGACGGCGCGCCTGCCTCTCGATGCCGCACCGGACCGCGGCCACTTTCGCCCGCGTGCGGAGTTCCGCCCCGCCGACCTCCCTACCGTCATGCGCAAGGTCCACGACCTTGCGTCGGCTGCCATGGCAGACGATTGAGCGCGCAAGCCCCTGGAGGCTAGAGTGATACCCGACACCGGGGAGGATCGCCCATGTCCGAAACGAAAGACATCACCGGGCTCGCGTCCGCGCTGCCCTTCTGGCTGTCGCTGGTTATGATCCCGCTCGCGCTTGCCGGCGCGGTCCATGGCGGATGGACGGTGTTCCTCCTGCCCGTCTACGGCTGGATCGTCACCTCGATCCTCGATGCCATCGCCGGACTCAACCACGCGAACGGCGACACCGAAACGCCTGAGGATGGGCTGTTCTGGTACCGCTTCCTCACGATCATCTGGTTCCCGGTACAGGCGGGCACGCTTTACGGGCTCATATGGTACGTGACTCAAGCCGATCATCTTGGCACCTGGGAGAAAGCCGTCCTCTTCTTCGGGGTCGGCGTCATCACCGGCTCGGTCGGAATCACCTATGCGCATGAACTCATGCACCAGAAGAACCGGCTGGAACGCTGGCTCGGCGACCTCCTCCTGGCCACTGTCCTCTACAGCCACTTCCGGACCGAGCACCTTCTTGTCCATCACCGCTACGTGGGCACCCCGCGCGATGCCGTGACCGCGCGGTACAACGAGGGCTTTCCGAGGATGTTCCTGCGGGTCCTGACCGAGGGTCCGGCATCGGCCTGGCGGGCCGAGCGGCAGATGCTCGCGCGGGCGGGCCGGGGGCCCTTGCATCGGTCGAACCCCTTCTGGCGCTACGGCGTGCTCCAGCTTGTGGCGCTTGCCCTCGCCTTCGCCATCGGCGGCTGGGCAGGTCTCGCCCTGTTCCTCTGGCAGGCCCTGGTCGCGATATGGCAGCTCGAACTCGTGAACTACGTCGAGCACTACGGCCTGACGCGCCGCCACCTTGGCGAGGGGCGGTACGAACATGTCCTGCCCCGCCATTCCTGGAACGCAGACCACCGCGTGACGAACTGGCTGCTCATCAACCTGCAGCGTCATTCGGACCACCATTACAAGCCCGATCGCCGCTTCCCGCTGCTGCAGACCTACGATCCCGACGAAGCCCCGCAACTGCCCCTCGGCTATCCGGCGATGACTGCCCTGGCGATGATCCCGCCGCTCTGGCGACGGCGGATGAA
The DNA here is from genome assembly GCF_041919395.1 of Albidovulum sp. NCBI lineage: Bacteria > Pseudomonadati > Pseudomonadota > Alphaproteobacteria > Rhodobacterales > Paracoccaceae > Albidovulum > Albidovulum sp. Next base: position 2,536 of record NZ_JAYRTX010000060.1, on the reverse strand, counting down.
TCCGCGCGTCCGGGAGTGGCGCCGGCGGCACTACCCGGACATCGCCGACTGGACGGACTATAACCGCGGCCGCCTGCCGATGCCGAAGGGCGCGAGCTGAACCGACCTTTGTTCGTTGCCCCAAGTCGCCCGCCGGAGGCCCGGGCATGCGGTCGACACCGAATGCCTCTCGCGATCGGCGCCCCGGAAGCGAAAAAATCCCCGCCGGGGGTGCAATCCGGCGGGGTTCAGTTCGTGCCGTGGTTCAGGCCACAGGCACCGGCGGTAACCTTGAAATCAGTGGGGTCGGCCATCCTCCATCTCGGCACGGATCTGCTGCCGCAGCACGTCGATCGGCACCAGCTTGCCGTCGCGCCGGAAATGCCAGTAGGTCCAGCCGTTGCAGGAGGGGGCGCCTTCCAGATGCGCGCCGACCTGATGGATGGAGCCCTTCACGTCGGCGCCGATCAGCGTGCCGTCGGCGCGGACCTTGGCGATGCCGCCGCGGGGCGAGAAAAGTTCCTCCCCGGGCCGCAGCATTCCCCGTTCGACCACCTGGCCGAAGGGTACGCGCGGTTCGGACCGCTTCGAAGTGGTTGTTTCCAGCGCGGCGCGGTCGAACTTGCGCACCCTTGCGATGCGCCGCTCCGCCGCCGCGCGGTAGGCGTCCTCGCGTTCGATTCCGATGAACTCGCGTCCGAGCATCTTGGCTACCGCGCCAGTCGTGCCCGTGCCGAAGAAGGGGTCCAGCACCACGTCGCCCGGGTTTGTCGTCCCGACCAGGATGCGATGCAGAAGCGCCTCGGGCTTCTGTGTAGGATGCGCCTTGTCGCCGGCCTCGTCCTTCAGCCGCTCGGCCCCGGTGCAAAGCGGAATGACCCAGTCTGAGCGCATCTGCACACCCTCGTTCAGAGCCTTCAGCGCCTCGTAGTTGAAGGTGTACTTGGCGCCTTCCGCCCTGGAGGCCCAGATCAGCGTCTCATGCGCGTTGGTCAGCCGCTTGCCGCGAAAGTTCGGCATCGGGTTCGCCTTGCGCCAGACCACGTCGTTGAGGATCCAGAAGCCCTGGTTCTGAAGCTCGGTCCCCATGCGGAAGACGTTGTGATAGGAACCGATCACCCAGATCGCCCCGTTGGGCTTGAGAAGCCGCCGTGCGGCGGCGAGCCAGTCATGGGTGAAGCGGTCGTAGGCCTCGAAGCTGGCGAACTGGTCCCAATGGTCGTCGACCGCATCGACGCGGCTGTTGTCGGGCCGGTGCAGGTCGCCACGAAGCTGGAGGTTGTAGGGTGGGTCCGCGAAGACCAGATCGACCGATTCCGCCGGAAGCGACCGCATCACATCGATGCAGTCACCGGCCAGAATTTGATTGAGCGGGAGGGTGGTCGCCCCCTTCGTCACGGACTTCGTCATCTCTGCCTCATCCCCGGCTTATGGCGCCGATTGGTTGGACCCAAGATGAGTCAGCCGTGATTCGCCGTCAAATTCTTTTTTGAATCAACGACTTACAGAAATCTCTTGGCACAAGATGTTGTGCACGGGCCGGAAGGAACGCCTATGGTGTGGGGTCACACCGAGATTTCGGAGTGCATCGAGATGTTCCTTCGTCGGGTATCCGGCATTTCTGTCCCAGCCGTAACCGGGGTGCTGTTGCGCCAAATCCACCATCAGCCGGTCACGCCAGACCTTCGCCACGATCGACGCGGCGGCGATCGAGGCGCAGCGCGCATCGCCCTTCACGATTGCCTCGGCGCTGATCGAGAGACCGCGCGGAACGCGGTTGCCGTCGATCAGGAGATGGTCGGGCGGCTCGCCGAGGCCGGCGATGGCGCGGCGCATGGCGAGGTGGCTTGCCTCAAGGATGTTGAGCACGTCGATTTCCGCCACGCTGGCTTCGGCGATGGACACGTCCGCAACGGCCAGAATCCGCTCGAAGAGCGCCGCGCGCCGCGCCGCGCCGAGTCTCTTCGAATCGTCAAGGCCGGCCGGGACGCGTTCCGGATCGAGCCGCACCGCTGCCGCAACGACCGGGCCGCAAAGCGGGCCGCGGCCGACTTCGTCCACCCCCGCGACGCGCAGGCATCCGCGGGCGCGGGCGGCGTCTTCGAAGGCAAGGTCGGGTGAAAGGGTCATCGCCTCACCTTGCGCGAAACCTGGCCGGTCGCAAGGTGCGCATCCAGGAAAAAGGGGCGGACGCAGGCGCCCGCCCCCAGGTGCGGCGGGGGATGTTGGGGGACCCCTCCGCCGTCTGCTCGAAAGGATCAACGCGCCTCGGCGATCCGGTAGCCGTTCTGCCGCAGGCACCGGGTCCCGTAGACCTTGCGGCTGCCCCAGCCGGCATCGACCTCGAAGGCACATTCGGCCGGAAGCTCGCGGCGCAGGCCGAACTCGGTCAGGCAGCGGGCCGAGACGACGTCGCGGGGACCGCGCGAGCCCCTGAGTGAAAGGACGCATTCGGCGGGAATGGTGCGATGCTGCCAGCGGTGCCTGTCGCGGCGCCAGTCGCGGTCGTCTCCATAAAGGAAGCTGTCGTCGTCATAGCGGTGGGCGACCTGCGGCG
>NZ_JAYRTX010000059.1:20532-21056 GCF_041919395.1 Albidovulum sp. | reverse complement strand
AACAGCCGCAACATCATCGCCGAGAAGGTCGTCTTCACGGTCGACTTCCGCAGCCACATCCTGCCGACGCTGGAGGAGATGGTGGCGGAGTTCCACGCCCGCGCGCCGGGCCTTTGCGCCGAGGTGGGGGTGAAGTTCTCCGCCCAGATCGTCGGCCAGTTCGACCCGCCCGCCTTCGACGAGACTTGCGTGAAGGCCGTGCGCGATGCGGCTGAAAAACTTGGCTATTCCCACATGGACATCGTCTCGGGCGCCGGCCACGACGCCTGCTGGATCAACCGCGTGGCGCCGACCGCGATGATCATGTGCCCCTGCGTGGACGGGCTTTCCCACAACGAGGCCGAGGAGATTTCCCCCGAATGGGCGGCGGCGGGGACGGATGTGCTGTTGCACGCGGTCTTGGAGACGGCGGAGGTTGTATCCTGAAGGAGGGGGGGGGGGGGGGGGGGGGGGCGGGCGCGGGGGGGGGGGCGGGGGTGGTGGTAAGAACTAGAGGAGCGAGAGGGGCCTTCTGCGAGTGGGAA
>NZ_JAYRTX010000059.1:0-20522 GCF_041919395.1 Albidovulum sp. | reverse complement strand
GGTTGTGGAGACGGGGGAGGTTGTATCCTGACGGTGGGCGGGGGGCGCTGCCCCCGGACCCCCGGAGTATTTGGACCACGATGAAAGGGCGCCTGCGGCCCCGGATATTAGGGAGAGGTCGAATGACCACAGTCATCAAGAACGGCACCATCGTCACCGCCGATCTGACCTACAAGGCCGACGTGCTCATCGACGGCGGCAAGATCGTCCAGATCGGCGAGGGCCTCAAAGGCGACACCACCCTCGACGCCAGCGGCTGCTATGTGATGCCGGGCGGCATCGACCCGCATACGCATCTGGAGATGCCCTTCATGGGCACCTATTCCACCGACGATTTCGAATCCGGCACCCGCGCCGCGCTCAGTGGCGGCACGACCATGGTCGTCGATTTCGTGCTGCCGGGGCAGGGGCAGGGGCTCATCGACGCCAAGAAGATGTGGCACAACAAGTCGGGCCGGGCGAATTGCGATTACAGCTACCACATGGCGGTGACCTGGTGGGGCGAGCAGGTCTTCAACGAGATGAAGGACGTGATCGAGAAGGAGGGCATCACCACCTTCAAGCATTTCATGGCCTACAAGGGCGCCCTGATGGTCAATGACGACGAGATGTATGCCTCGTTCCGCAGGCTCGCGGAGCTTGGCGGGATCGCGCTCGTCCATGCCGAGAACGGCGATGTGGTGGCCGAGTTGTCCGCGAAACTTCTGCGCGAGGGCAATACCGGCCCCGAGGCGCATGCCTATTCCCGCCCGCCGCAGGTCGAGGGCGAGGCCACGAACCGCGCGATCATGATCGCCGACATGGCGGGCGTGCCGCTTTACGTCGTGCATACCTCCTGCGAGGAGGCGCACGAGGCGATCCGGCGCGCACGGATGGCCGGCAAGCGGGTCTGGGGCGAGCCGCTGATCCAGCACCTGACGCTGGACGAGAGCGAGTACTTCAACAAGGACTGGGACCATGCCGCGCGCCGCGTCATGTCGCCGCCCTTCCGCAACCATCGGCATCAGGACTCGCTCTGGGCGGGGCTCCAGTCGGGGTCGCTGTCGGTCGTGGCGACCGACCATTGCGCCTTCACCACCGCGCAGAAACGCTTCGGCGTCGGCGATTTCACCAAGATCCCGAACGGGACCGGGGGTCTTGAGGACCGGATGCCGATGCTCTGGACGCATGGCGTGAGTACGGGGCGTCTGACGCCCAACGAATTCGTCGCGGTCACTTCAACGAACATCGCCAAGATATTGAATTGCTACCCGAAAAAGGGCGCGATCCTGGTCGGTGCGGATGCCGATATCGTGGTCTGGGACCCCGAGCGGGAAAAGACGATCTCCGCGAAGTCGCAGCAGTCGGCCATCGACTACAACGTCTTCGAGGGCAAGAAGGTGAAGGGCCTGCCGCGCTTCACGCTGACCCGTGGCCAGGTCGCGGTCAATGACGGCAAGGTGGAGACCCGAGAGGGCCATGGCGAGTTCGTGGCGCGCAAGGCCGGCAACCCGGTGAACAGGGCGCTGTCGTCGTGGAAGGAACTGACCGCGCCCCGGCCGGTGAGCCGGACGGGCATTCCGGCCTCGGGGGTCTAGGCATGGAAAGGGTCGCGCTGGTCTTCGGCGGCGGTTCGGGCATGGGCGAGGGCGCAGCGCGGCGGCTGGCAGCCGACGGCTTTCGGCTCGGCGTGCTGTCCACCTCCGGCAAGGGCGAGGCGCTGGGGCGGGAACTCGGCGGGATCGGCGTCACCGGATCGAACCAGACCGAGGCGGACATCGGCCGGCTCGTCGCCGCTGCGATGGAGGCCTGGGGCCGGATCGACGTCGTGGTGAACAGCGCCGGACACGGGCCGCGCGCGCCGCTGCTGGAACTGAGCGACGCCGACTGGCACCGGGGGATGGAGGTCTATTTCCTGAACGTGGTCCGGGCCGCGCGGGCGGTGACGCCGGTCATGCTGGCCCAGGGCGGCGGGACGATCCTCAACATCTCGACCGCCTGGGCCTTCGAGCCCGCGGCGATGTTCCCGACCTCGGCAGTAGCGCGCGCGGGGCTTGCCGCGTTCACCAAGCTCTTCGCCGATGAACACGCGGCGCGGAACGTGCGGATGAACAACATACTGCCGGGATGGATCGACAGCCTGCCGAAGACCGACGAGCGCGTCGACTCGGTGCCGATGAAGCGTTACGGCACCGTCGCGGAAATCGCCGCGACGGTGAGCTTTCTCGCCTCCGACGGCGCGGCCTACATCACCGGCCAGAACATCCGCGTGGATGGCGGTCTCATGAGGTCCGTCTGAATGCCCGCGTCATGGCACCAAGCCTTCGAGGTCCGGCAGCAGGACGACGCTTTCCTGTTCGCTGGGGTCGGTGCGCGCGATGACCGCCGTGCAGGGCCCGGGCCCGGGGTTGAAGGGCAGGTGGGGCATGTCGGCGGGGATGTAGATCATGTCCCCCGCCTCGGTCTCCATCCGGTACTGGAGGCGTTCGCCCCAGTACATCACCGAACGGCCGGACAGCTGGTAGATCGCGGTCTCGTGCGTCGCGTGTTTGTGGGCTCGGGCGCGGCCGCCGGGGGGGATGGTCAGAAGGTGCATGCAAAGGCCGGTGGCCCCGACGCTTTCGCGCGCGATTCCCGCATCATAGGTGAAGCCCTGCTTGCCGGCGTAGCGCTCGGCCGGCCGGATCTTTCGGCATTCGGTCATGGCGAGTCTCCTCCGTCGCTATCCGCAACATACCACGGCGGAGCGGAACAGGCAGGTGAACGGGAAGGGATGCGGGCGTGAAGGATACGGCAGGCCATGGCGCGCCGGTGATCGAGGCGAGGGGAGTGGGGCTGACGTTCCAGACGAACGACGGTCCCGTCGTCGCGCTGAAGGATGTCAACCTCTCGATCGGCAAGGGCGAGTTCGTCAGCTTCATCGGCCCCTCGGGGTGCGGCAAGACGACGTTCCTGCGCGCCGTCGCAGCGCTCGAACACCCGACGGAGGGCACGCTGACCGTCAACGGCATGACTCCCGACGCCGCGCGGCAGGCGCGGGCCTATGGCTATGTCTTCCAGGCGGCGGGTCTCTATCCGTGGCGAACCATCGCGGGAAACGTCCGGCTTCCGCTTGAAATCATGGGGTTTTCGAGGGCCGAACAGGAGGAGAGGATCGAGCGTGTGCTGTCGCTCGTGGATCTTCAGGGCTTCGGCCGGAAGTTTCCCTGGCAGCTCTCCGGGGGTATGCAGCAGCGCGCCTCGATCGCCCGCGCGCTCGCCTTCGATGCGGATATCCTCCTCATGGACGAGCCCTTCGGGGCGCTCGACGAGATCGTCCGCGACCGGCTGAACGAGGAGCTTCTGAAGCTCTGGGCGCGGACGGAAAAGACCATCGGCTTCGTCACCCATTCGATCCCGGAGGCGGTATACCTGTCGACGAAGATCGTGGTGATGAGCCCGCGCCCGGGGCGGATCACCGACGTGATCGAGTCGACGCTTCCGAAGGAGCGGCCGCTCGACATCCGGGATTCGCGCGCGTTCATCGAGATCGCGCACCGGGTGCGCGAGGGGCTGAGGCATGGGCATGGCGATGAGGTCTGAGGGGCATGGGGCATGCGCAAGGATCGCGTCGCGTTGGCGTAGGTCTTGCGCAGCCTCAAGGCGCGCGGCGGTGCCGGCCTTTGCGCAACGGCTTTCGTGCGCGCGCCGAAAGGTGATGTTCGGGCAGGTCGTCGCCGTGGTGTCCCCCCTCCCGACCTCCCCAACAAGGGGGGAGGTAGCCTGCAGCGACGGTCGGGTCAGGTGCGCTTCCCTCCCCCTCGTGGGGAGGGAGAGGGTGGGGGGCGCTGCCCGATGAGGTCCGTCCTTCCCATCCTCACTGTCCTTATCGCCATCGTCGCGCTCTGGTATGCGGCGGCGGTGAAACTCAACTCCACATGGACCTACGACCAGGCGGCGCGGGCGGGGACGGAGGTGACGTTCGGCGCGCTCGTCAAGGACACGCTGGCGCAGGAGCGCCCGGTGCTGCCGGCGCCGCATCAGGTGGCGAAGGGGCTTTGGGACGGGCTCTTCGGGCAGGCTTTCACCTCGAAGCGGAGCCTTGTCTATCACGGCTGGGTGACGCTTTCCGCCACGCTTCTCGGCTTTGCCATCGGCACGGTACTGGGGATCGCGCTCGCCGTCGGGATCGTCCACAACCGGGCGATGGACATGAGCGTGATGCCCTGGGCCATCGCCAGCCAGACGATCCCGATCCTCGCCATCGCGCCGATGATCATCGTGGTGATGAACTCGCTCGGGCTTCAGGGGCTGATCCCGAAGTCGATCATCTCGGCCTATCTTTCGTTCTTCCCGGTCGTCGTCGGCATGGTGAAGGGGCTGCGCTCGCCCGATGCGATGCAGCTTGACCTCTTGCGGACCTACAATGCGAGTGCTGCGGACGTTCTTCTGAAGCTCAGGCTGCCGGCCTCGCTGCCTTACCTCTTCGCCTCGCTCAAGGTCGGCGTCGCGGCCTCGCTCGTCGGCGCCATCGTGGGCGAGTTGCCTACGGGGGCGGTGGCGGGGCTCGGCGCGCGGCTGTTGTCGGGAAGCTATTACGGGCAGACGGTGCAGATATGGGCGGCCTTGTTCGCCGCCGCCATCGTCGCCGCGGGGCTGGTGATGCTGATCGGCGCGGTTGAGCGGGCGACGCTGTCGCGCATGGGGCTCGAGCGATGAGCCGGGTGGTTTCCCCGGGCTGGATTCTCGCCGCCGTCCTTGCGGCGGGCGCGGCGCTTGTCGATGTGCGGGTTTCGGCCCTGCTTGCTCTCTGGCTCGGGGCCTGGTTCGTCAACGCGCAGATTGCCGGGGGCAGGGGCCGTCTGTCGCGCTGGCTGGTGCCCGCGATCTTCGGGCTCGCGGTGCTGGCGCTCTGGGAACTCGCCGTCCGGGTTTTCGGGATATCACCGGTGATCCTCCCCGCGCCCTCGGCCATCGCCGCTCGCATTGCGGCAAGCCTGCCGGTGCTTTGGGCCGATTTCGTCCAGACCGCGCTGAAGGGCGCGCTTTCCGGCTATCTCTTGGGCTGCGGTGCGGCGGTACTGACGGCGATCCTGATCGACCGCTCGCCCTTCCTGCAGCGCGGGCTCCTGCCGGTCGGGAACTTCGTCGCGGCGTTGCCCATCGTCGGCATTGCGCCGATCATGGTGATGTGGTTCGGTTTCGACTGGCAGTCGAAGGCGGCGGTCGTGGTTGTCATGGTCTTCTTCCCGGTTCTGGTGAACATGGTCGCGGGGCTCAAGGCTTCCGAGCCGATGCAGCGCGACCTGATGGCGACCTGGAATGCAAGCTACTGGCAGACTCTTTGGAAGCTGCGCTTTCCCGCGGCCTTGCCCTTTCTCTTCAACGGCCTGAAGATCGCCACGACGCTCGCGCTGATCGGCGCCATCGTGGCCGAGTTCTTCGGCAGCCCGATCGTCGGCATGGGCTTTCGCATCAACGCCTCGATCGGGCAGCTTTCGCTCGACATGATCTGGGCCGAGATCGCGGTGGCGGCGCTGGCGGGGTCGGCCTTCTACGGCCTCGTGGCCTTCATCGAGAGGCGGGTGACCTTCTGGCATCCGTCGCAACGGCGTCAATAGGGGCCGGGACAGGCCCCGCAACAGGAGAGGACGACATGACAAGACTGATGATCGGAACCGCGATGGCGGCGCTTATGGGATCGGCCGCCTGGGCCGAGGACGTGACGCTGCAACTGAAGTGGGTCACGCAGGCGCAGTTCGCGGGCTATTACGTCGCCAAGGACAAGGGCTTTTACGACGAGGAGGGGCTCAGCGTCACCATCCTGCCGGGCGGGCCGGACGTGGCGCCGACGCAGGTCATGGCGGGCGGCGGTGCCGACGTCATGGTGGACTGGATGCCATCGGCCCTGGCCGCACGCGAGAAGGGCCTGCCGATCGTCAATATCGCGCAGCCCTTCAAGTCCTCGGGCATGCAGCTCACCTGCCTGAAGGAATCGGGTATCACGACGCCTGACGACTTCAAGGGCAAGACGCTCGGCGTCTGGTTCGGCGGCAACGAATATCCGTTCCTCAACTGGATGGGCAAGCTTGGCCTTCCGACCGACGGGTCGCCCGACGGGGTGACGGTGCTGAAGCAGGGCTTCAACGTCGATCCGCTTCTCCAGAAGCAGGCCGCGTGCATCTCGACCATGACCTACAACGAATACTGGCAGGTCATCGACGCGGGGATCACGGCAGACCAGCTCGTGAACTTCAACTACACGACCGAGGGCGTGGCGACACTGGAGGACGGGCTCTATGTCATGGAGGACAAGCTTGCCGATCCGGCCTTCGAGGAGAAGATGGTGAAGTTCGTCCGTGCCAGCATGAAAGGCTGGAAATGGGCCGAGGAGAATCCGGACGAGGCGGCGATGATCGTGCTGGAGAACGACGATACCGGCGCGCAGACCGAGAACCACCAGAAGCGCATGATGGGCGAGATCGCCAAGCTCACCGCCGGGTCGAACGGGGCGCTCGACGAAGCCGATTACCAGCGCACGGTCGAGGCGCTGATGTCGGGGGGGTCGGACGCGGTCATCACCAAGGCGCCGGAAGGGGCCTGGACGCACCAGATCACCGACAAGGCGCTGCAGTGAGGCGCACATGACGTGGCGGAACGGCGGGGAATTTTCCCGCCGCTCCGCTTCCCGGTTGATCGGGGTCAATGCCGGAGGACCCGGCCCCGGCGCAGGATGACCGTGGGAGCCGGGGATGGCCCGGCGCCCGAAGGCATGACCGAAGAGGCCGGCCCGAGGGCCGCCCGGAAGGAGATCATATGCGCCTGACCGATACCCGCCCCATCCTGGCCCGCAACCTCGCGCTTGCAGCGATCCTGCTTGCGGCGCTCGCCGCCTGCACGGAGCCGCAGACGCCGGTCGGGCAGTGCGAACCCGGCGTGAACGAGATCAGCGGCGTGTCGAACGTCGCCCCGGGCAACTGCTGAGCCGGACTGGCGCGGGGCCGGGCGGGATCGCCCGCCCGGCGCCGTTCGCGCGGCCATCCGTCACCGTCGGGTCACGGGCAGGGCCGAACGGAGTAGGTGCCGTCGCCGCGCGCATAGGCGCATTCGTTGGTCGCGCTGTTCTGTGCCACAAGCGTGCCGACCGCTGCGCCTGCGAGTGCGCCAATGATGATCCAGTCGCGGTCGTTCTCGAGCACCTTGGCCGTGAGGGCGCCGAGGGCGGCGCCGGTCAGCCCACCGGTCACCATGCGCTCCTGCCGGGTCATCCCCTCGCAGGCGGAGAGAATGGCGAGCGCGGCGAGCGCGATCGTCCGTGCATGTCCGATCATCTTTTCGCTCCTTTCCGGTTGTTCCACGGCAAGTATCGGCTCTTTCGCTCTGCGCGGGTTGATCCCCGTCAGCCGGTGCGATCCGCCTGCCGATGTCCGCGCCTTTTCGCTTGCCCTCCGTCGGCAATCGCGGTCTATCTGGGCCGGCGTTTGAACCAGGGAGCGGATGCGATGCGGCAGGGGGCTGTGGCAAGGCGCTGGCGTGGCGACCGGTCGCGCATATGCGCGAAGGGAGGTTCGGGGGGGCGTGTCGGGCTGCTTATGGCAGCGCTGCTGACGCTCTCGGCCTGCGCGCGCAGCCAGTACGTCCTGACCGAATGCGTCGATGGCCGGCCGGTCGTCGAACGCACGCTCGACGTCGCCCCGCCGAACTGCTGAACCCCGCTTGCGGTTTCGAAAAGCCGGGCGCAAGGCTCGCTCACGGTTTGAAAAAGCTGTAAACTCCAGCGACCCCGGCGGGCGGGGAGGGGAGTGGATGAAGCCATGGTGCGGTCGGCGCTGACCGGGACCCGGGTGCGGGAGAGGCGCCAGAGGATCGGCCTCAAGCAGGCCGATCTGGCGCGGGCGGTCGGCGTTTCGCCCGCCTATCTCAACCTCATCGAGCACAACCGCCGCCGGGTCGGCGCCGACCTGCTCGTCAGTCTCGCGAATGCGCTCGGCGTGGGCGAGGCGGCGCTGGCCGAAGGCGCGGACAGCGCGCTTTTCGAGGGGCTGCGCGAAGCCGCTGCGGGCGCCGCCGGCGCCGAGACGGGCGCGGCCGAGAGTGCGCCAGAAACCGACAGGATCGAGGAATTCGTCGGCCGCTTTCCGGGCTGGGCGGCCCTGCTGGCCGAGCGGCAGGCGCGTATCGGTGCGCTCGAGCGCGCCGTCACGGCGCTGAGCGAGCGGATGGCCCATGACCCGCACCTGTCGGCGGCGCTGCACGAAGTGGTCTCGGCGGTGACCTCGATCCGCTCCACCGCCGCGATCCTCGCCGAGAGTGAGGACGTGGACCCCGAGTGGCGGGCGCAGTTCCACCGCAACGTCTATGAGGACAGCATCCGCCTTTCGGACGCGGCCGACGCGCTCACCGCCTATCTCGACGCCAGCCCCGGCAACGAGACGGGCCTCAGTTCTCCGCAGGAGGAGGTGGAGGCCTGGCTGGCGCGGAGCGGCTACCACATCGCGGGACTGGAACGGCCGCATCCCACGCCGTCCGCGGCGCTCGTCGCGGGCGTTCCCGAGCTTGCCAGCGATGCGGCGCGCAAGCTGGCGCTTGCCCACGTCGCGCGTTACCGGGCCGACGCGGAGGCGCTGCCGCTCGATGCCTTCCTCCGCGCCCTGGCCGAGACGGGGCCGGATCCTGCCGCGCTCGCCGAACGGTTCGGCACCGGGCTTCCGCGGGTGTTCCGACGCCTTGCGACGCTGCCCGAGGGCGCCGGCCCGCCTGTCGGGCTCGTCGTCTGCGATGCCTCGGGCACGCTGACCTTCCGCCGTCCGGCGCCCGCATTCGCGCCGCCCCGGCACGGCGCGGCCTGTCCGCTCTGGCCGCTCTACGCGGCGCTGGCCCGGCCCATGGTTCCGATCCGCACCACCGTCGAGATGGCCGGGCGCGTGCCGGTGCGGTTCCTGACCTATGCCTATGCCGAAACCCGTTTCCCCGGCGGATTCGATGGCCCCCAGGTGACCGAGGCCCTGATGCTGGTCCTTCCTGCGCAGGGTCCGCGGACCGGCGGCGAGCGCATCGTCGGTGCCGCGTGCCGGATCTGCCCGCGGGCCGGATGCGTGGCCCGGCGCGAACCGTCGATCGTCGGCGCCGGTGACTGACGCCAGTTCCGATCCCGTCTTTTCGATTTTGACAGCGCCCGTCTCCCTGGGCGATAGTCTGCCCACGAAGGACGAAGAAAGAGGGAGGAACCGGGCATGAGCGGACGTGTCCTCCTCATCGAGGACGAGCCGCATATCGCCGAGGCGATCCGCTATATCCTCGCGCGTGACGGCTGGGCGGTGGCGAGCCATGCGGAGGGGCAGGGCGCACTGGAGGCGATCCGGCGCGAAGCACCGGATGTCCTCGTGCTCGACATGATGCTGCCCGGCAGATCGGGCATCGACATCCTGGAGGACCTGCGCGCCGATCCCGCGCTGTCCGGAATTCCGGTTCTGGTGCTGTCGGCGAACGGACAGGGCGAGGCGCGCATGGCGGCCGAGGGCGCGGGCGCCGCGCGCTTCATCGCCAAGCCCTTCGCCAATGCCGACATCGTGGCCGCGGTCCGGCAGATGGCGGGCGCATGAGCCGGCCGCGTGCACGGGACGGGGAGGGGGCCGCATGACGGCGCCCAAACCGCCAAAGTTCCTTGCCCGCAGTTCGTACCGGCGGCGGCGGATCATCGACACCGCGCGGCTGCTGCCGGTCCTCGGCCTCTTCATCTTCTTCCTGCCGGTCCTATGGCATCCCGGCGATACGCCGGAACCGGACACCGCTCGGGGCGGGCTTTACCTTTTCGCCGGATGGTTCGCGCTGATCGTCGCGGCCCTGTTTCTCGCTCGGGCCCTGACCCGGACCGACGTGCCCGGAAGCGAGGATGACGCTCCGGGCGAGGAATCGCGCTGATGGTGCCGTTCAACATCCTCGTCGCAGTCTGCCTCGGCTACGTGATCCTGCTCTTCCTTGTCGCCTTCGCGGCCGAACGGCGCGCTGAGCGCGGGCAGACGGGCTGGCTGCGCTCGCCGGTCATCTACACGCTGTCGCTGTCGATCTACTGTACCGCCTGGACCTTTTACGGCGCCGTGGGATACGCAGCGCGCTCGGGGCTCGAATTCGTCACCATCTACCTCGGCCCGACGCTCGTCTTCGTCGGCTGGTGGATCGTGCTGCGAAAGCTCGTCCGCATTGGCCAGGCGCAGCGCGTCACCTCGATCGCCGACCTCATCTCGTCGCGCTACGGCAAGTCGAACCTGCTCGGCGTCATCGTCACGTTGATCTGCGTCCTCGCCGCCACCCCCTACATCGCGCTCCAGCTCCAGTCCGTCACGCTCTCCTTCGGCGTCTTCGCAAGCGAGACGCCCGAGGGCTGGGCTCTGCCGGACCAGAGTGCCACCGCGCTCTGGGTGGCGGGGGGGCTCGCGCTTTTCACCATCCTCTTCGGCACGCGGAACCTGGACGCCAACGAGCGCCACCACGGCGTGGTCATGGCGATCGCGCTCGAGGCGGTGGTGAAGCTGGTGGCGCTCCTCGCCGTGGGCGTCTTCGTCGTCTGGGGCGTGGCCGGCGGGATCGGCGAGGTCATCGAGCGCATCGACGCCTCGCCGATCGCCGACTGGCCATTGAAGCCTGGCCGCTGGATCGGGCTCACCTTCATCGCCGGGGCGGCCGTTCTCACCCTGCCGCGGATGTTCCAGGTCATGGTCGTCGAGAATTCCGACGAACGCCATCTCGCCACCGCCTCCTGGGCCTTCCCGCTCTACCTCTTCCTGATGTCTCTCTTCGTGCTACCGATCGCGGTCGTGGGTCTTGGCCAGATGGCCCCGGGTGCGAACCCCGACCTCTTCGTGCTGACCCTGCCCCTGTCCGAGGGGCGCGGCACGCTCGCGATGCTCGCCTTCCTCGGCGGCTTTTCCTCGGCCACCTCCATGGTCATCGTCGCCTCCATCGCGCTGGCGACGATGGTGTCGAACCATGTCGTCGTGCCGATCTGGCTGGCGCTCAGGCAAGGGGGGGCACGGACGCCCGGCGACGTGCGGGGCCTCGTCCTGATGGCGCGGCGGGTGTCGATCGCGGCGCTCCTCGCGCTGGGCTACACCTACTACCACCTCTCGGGCGGGTCTGGCGCGCTGGCCGCCATCGGCCTCATCGCCTTCGTCGGCGTGGCACAGATCCTGCCGGCGATGCTGGGCGGCATCTTCTGGCGTGGCGCCACGCGGATCGGCGCGGCACTCGGGCTGAGCCTCGGCCTCGTCATCTGGCTCTACACGCTCTACCTGCCGTCCTTCGGGCCTGAAGGCGTGTTCTCGGCGACGGTGCTCGCGGAGGGGCCCTGGGGCCTCGGCTGGCTGAGGCCCCAGGCCCTTTTCGGCATCGAGGGGATCGACCCCCTGCTCCATGCGATCTACTGGTCGTTCACGCTCAATACCGGTGCCTTCATCGTCGGCTCGCTCCTGAGCTTCCCGACGCCGGTGGAACGGATGCAGGGGCTCGCCTTCGTCAGCGCATTCGACCGGGACGCGGGGGCGCGCGGCTGGAGCCGGGGGGGCGCGGAGGCGGAGGATCTGCTGAGCATGAGCCAGGGCATCCTCGGCGCCGAGGAGGCGCAGTCCTTCTTCGAGGCGGAGGCAGGGGTGCAGGGCAAGGCCGGCTTTCTGCCCGACACCACGCCCGAGTTCATCGAGCGGCTCGAACGGCGTCTCGCCGGCGCGGTGGGCACCGCGACGGCCCATGCGATGATCGCACAGTTCGCCGAGGGCGCGGCGGTGACGGCGCAGGATCTGTTGGCGGTCGCCTCGGAGGCGCAGCAGATTCTCGAGTACTCCACACAGCTCGAGGCTAAATCCGAGGAACTTGCACGGACCGCGCGGGCTTTGCAGGAGGCCAACGACAAGCTGCGCGACCTTTCCGTCCAGAAGGACACTTTCCTGAGCCAGATAAGCCACGAGCTCCGGACGCCGATGACCTCGATCCGGGCGTTCTCGGAAATCCTGATGGACCCCGAACTTCCGGGCGAGTTGCAGCAGAGATATGCCGAGGTCATCCACGAGGAGACGATCCGGCTGACCCGGCTTCTCGACGACCTCCTCGACCTCTCCGTGCTGGAGAACCGCAAGGTCCAGCTCAACATCAAGGTCGCGAACCTGCACGACCTTCTCGACAAGGCGATCCAGACGGCTTCCAACACGCGGCCCGAGCGGGTGTTCACCATCCACCGCGACGCATCCGCCGAGCACATGCCGGTGATCACCGACACCGACCGTCTGGTGCAGGTCTTCATCAACCTCGTCTCGAACGCGCGCAAATACTGCGACGCGGAGCGGCCGGAGCTGACGATCCTCGCGCGCAAGCGCGGCGGCCGGGTCGTGGTCGATTTCATCGACAATGGCTCGGGCATTCCCAAGGGCGCGCAGAGGCTGATCTTCGAGAAGTTCTCGCGCCTCACCGACACCCAGCGGGCGGGCGGCGCGGGTCTCGGGCTGGCCATCTGCCGCGAGATCATGGCGAACCTCGGGGGCACGATCGCCTATCTGCCGGGGCAGGGCGGCGCGGCCTTCCGGGTAGCGCTGCCCGTGCGGCCCGAGACCGTCCGGACCGCCGAAGCCGCGTAGGAGCCGCCGCACCGCGGACGTCTCAATCCTTTGGTAACCGTGATCCGGCTAGGCTGCGGCCGACCCGCACCCCGGAGTTGGGGACGGAAGCGTGGCGGAGGCATGGCGGAGAGTGCGGCGGATAAGGTGCTGAGGCGCATGGCGGAGGCGGGGCGCGGCCATGGCGGCGGCGCGCCTCCCACGCCGGCGCGCGCCTTCGGCCTCGCGGCCGCGAAGACCGCTCAGGACCTCTTCGGCCTGACGGTCCGTGTCGCCGGGGCGGACGAGATCCGCGCCTCGCTCGCCGAACTCGTGGAACGGTTGCCCGACCGTGCTCTCCTTGCCGTCATGGCGGGGCCGGCGGAGGCGCTTGGCCTCGTCGCGCTGTCGCAGGAGGTGCTCGCCACGCTGATCGAGATGCAGACGACCGGCCGGGTCGGCACGCCGCAGGTCGCGCCGCGCCGTCCGACCCGGACCGACGCGGCCATGTCCCAGCGGTTCATCGACAGGATAGCGGAGGAACTGGAACTTCTTCTGGCCACCGACGCCGCGATCGTCTGGGCGGGTGGATTCCGCTATGCCTCCTTCCTCGACGATCCGCGCCCGCTCGGTGTCCTTTTCGAGGATACCGCCTACCGTCTCTTGCGACTGACTCTCGCTTTCGGAGAGACGGGCGCGCGCACGGGCACGGTCACGCTCGCGGTCCCGGCCGAGGGGCGCGGCGCGATGCCGAACCTGGCCGCCGGGGCCGGAATGGACGCGGATGAGGCGGGCAGTGCCGGACGGGACGGGGCCGGGTCCGGCGGCGCGGAATGGGGCGAGCGGATGGAGCGGGCGGTGCTGGGCGCCGAGGTGCAGCTCGAGGCCGTGCTCGACCGGATGAGCGTGCCGCTCGCCACCGTCGCCGCGCTGCGGCCGGGCGCGCTCCTGCCGGTCGCGGTCGGGGCGCTTTCACGGC
Organism: Albidovulum sp.; assembly: GCF_041919395.1. NCBI lineage: Bacteria > Pseudomonadati > Pseudomonadota > Alphaproteobacteria > Rhodobacterales > Paracoccaceae > Albidovulum > Albidovulum sp. The sequence continues at coordinate 7,004 of NZ_JAYRTX010000059.1, read as the reverse complement.
TCAGGATCGAGGGGCACGGACGGCGCCTTGTCGCCACCGGCCGGCTCGGCCAGTTCCAGGGCAATCTCGCGGTCAGGCTCGCCCTCCCGGCGCAGGACGAGGACGCGGCGGCCGGCGGCGGCTCGACGGACGACCTCGGGGCCGGGGCGGCCACGATCGGGACGTCGACGCCGGGGATCTTGCTGGCGGCGTGCGGTCCGGTGAACGCCGCCGCTGTCGGCGCGGCGGCGCCGGGACTGCCGGACGCCGGGTCTTCCGCACGACGCTTGGGGGCCGGCGGCGGCGAAGATGGGCCGGCCACCTCAGGGCGGGTCGGATCGGTTGCAACCGGGTGAAGGGGCCTCGCCCCCCCGGCGACACGGCCCGTTCTGCGACCGTGCCCCCGCGACAGCGGTGCGGCGCAGCGCCCGGCTATCGCCGCTGTCCCGTTCAGGTTTGTGCCCCCGGATTCCGGGCGGTGTCGCATGGCGGCCCGACGCCCGGGGTCAGCCCTGGACAGCGAAGCCGTCGATGCGATCGCGGAAAGGTTCGAGGTTGTAGCCGCAGCGTGCGGCCGTGGCGATCAGTTCGTCCGTCGGCCGCCGCCCGGCATTGGCCATCGCCCAGACGATGGAGCAGCGGTTTCCCGAGGCGCAGTAGGCGAAGACCGGTCCCCCGGCGGTGTCCAGCACCTCCCGCTGGAGCGCCACATTGGCCTCGGTGATCGCGCCGCCCACGACCGGATTGGCGACGAACCGGAGCCCCGCGGCGGCAGCTGCGGCGGCCATGACCGGCGTGTGAAGATCGGACGGAATCTCGCCGTCCGGCCGGTTGTTGATCACCGTGGTGAAGCCCGCGGCGCGGATCGCGGCCATGTCCTCCGGCCCGATCTGGGGCGAGACGGCGTGGGTCTGGGTCAGGGGGCGAATTTCCATCGGGCTCCTCAGGCGGCGGCAGGGCGGAGGATCCGGCCCCGGATCGCGGGCGCGGCGACCATAACCGTGATCGTCGCCACAAGGAAGAGGGCGGAGGCTCCGCCGCCGAAGCCGAGAGCGGGGCCGCAGTCCGGGCCGCCGCCATCGGCGTGACGGCGCCGGCGAACCCCAGAGCCCATCCCTGTGCATCTGTTCTCGCTCCGTCCGGCACTTCCCCCCCGGCCCCGGATCGCGCATGGCCGGATCGCGCATGGCAGGGAGGCTGTCGCGTCCGACACGCTTTTCACCCGGTGAATGGGTCGGGTCGGCGGCACACGCCTGCGCATTGTCTGTCGGGGCGGGATTGACTTGCATCAAGGTGACCCCGAACACTGGGCGCCTAGAACCGGGGAAGACGGTAGAGGAGACTGCGATGAAATCCGTGGCCGACCGCAAGGCTCAACTCTTGGCGCGCCAGTCCGACCTGATGACCCGGATCGCGGGCATCGGTGCGGAACTCGACAGCCACGAGGCCAAGGACTGGGAAGAGATGGCGATCGAGCGCGAGGCCGACGAGGTTTTGGAGGACCTCGGCCAGTCGGCGCAGACGGAATTGCGGATGATCGAGGCGGCGCTGGCGCGGATCGAGGAGGGCGAATACGGCTACTGTGTATCCTGCGGGGCAGAGATCGCCGAGGAGCGGCTCGACCTGCTGCCGGCCACCCCCTTCTGCCGCAACTGCGCGCCGAGCAAGTGACACCGTGCCCGCCAGGCCGTCCCCGGCCGCTCCGCGGGCATTGCCAAACCGGGCCGGGCCTTTAGAGTGGACGGCAACGGGACGCGGCAGACGGGGTCGAGATGACCGGAGAGGTGCGCATCGCCACCGGCGAGGGGATCGCGCGGATCACGATCGACAATCCGCCGCTCAACCTCCTGGGCGCAGCGGTGCGGCGCGGGCTTGCGCGGGCGCTCGACGCCGCGCTCTCTGATTCAGCCGTGAAGGTCGTGGTGCTGACGGCGGCGGGGCGGACCTGGCCTGCGGGTGCGGACATGCGCGAATTCGGCCGCGCGGTCGAGGCGCCGCCGCTGCGCGACCTCTGCGCGCGCGTCGCGGCGAGCCCGAAGCCGGTGATCGCGGCATTGCAGGGCAGCGTTCTCGGCGGCGGGCTGGAACTGGCGCTGGCCGCCTGCCTGAGGCTCGCCGAGCCGGGGACGGAACTCGGCCTGCCGGAGGTGACGCTCGGTCTTTTGCCGGGTGCGGGGGGCACGCAGCGGCTGCCGCGGCTGATCGGCGCGAAACCGGCACTCGGTCTTCTCCTCAGCGGGTTGTCGGTCGCTGCCGCGCGGGCGGCCGAGATGGGGCTTGTCGATGCCGTGACGGAGGGCGGCGCGGAGCCGGCGGCGGAGGCCATCGCGCGGAGTTACCTGGCCGGGGAGGCGGACCTGCCCACCACGGCGGAGCGGTTCGCGGGCCGGCGCTTCGACCCGGAGGGCTGGCTCTCCGCCGTGGCCGCGGCGCGCGCCGGACTCGGGCCCGCACGGCTGCCCGCGCCGGGGCGGATCATCGACTGCGTCGAGGCGGCACTACTGCTGCCCGAGGACGAGGGATTCGCCTTCGAGGCCACCGCCTTCGAGGATCTTCTGGCGACCCCCGAGGCGGCGGCGCTGCGCCATGTCTTTTTGGCCGAACGGCGTGCGCGCCGCCAGCCGGACCTCGGCGGAGCCAAGGTGCGCCAGGTCTTCCGCGCGGGTGTCGTCGGCGGCGGCGGCGCTGCGGCGGAACTTGCCGTCGCCCTGATGGCGCTCGGCATAGACGTGACAATGCTCGGCGCCGACGGGCCGGCGCTCTCGGCCGGGCTTGCGCGGGTGGCGGCGCTTCTGGAACGCGAGGTCGCCGGCGGGCGGCTCAGCGCCGCGGCGCGCGATGCCGGCTGGGCGCAGATCGGCGGGACGGTAGTCCCGGGCGATCTGGCGACCTCGGACCTGATCGCCCTGGAGGGGGAGGGGGCGGCGAGGGACCTCGTCCGGGTCGAGCCCCTGGCCAAGCGTGGCGCGGTGGTCGCTGTTGTGGCGCGGGCGGACGGGCCGGAGGCGCTGCGCCTCGACCGGATCGCGGCGGCAAGCGCGAGGGCCGCCGATCTGGCGGGGCTGGTGCTGCCGCCCCTGCCGGGTGCGCGGGCACTGGAGATCGCGAGCCTGCCCGCGACGGCACCGGAGGCGGTGGCGACGCTTTTCGAGCTTGCCGGCCGCATGGGGCGGGTGGCGCTGCGCACGCTCGACGGCCAGAGCCTCGGCGCACGGGTCTTCGCGGCCGGCCGGGCCGCCGCCGACGTGATGGTGGAGGCCGGCGCCTCGCCCTATGGCGTGGACCGGGCGCTGAAGGACTACGGTTTCGCAACCGGGCTCTACGAGATGGTGGACCGCGCGGGCCTCGCGCCCGGAGCGGGCCGCGACGCCGGCTTCGCGGCGGCGTTGGCGGCGACCGGCCGCAAGGGTCAGGCGGCGGGAGCGGGCTACTACCGCTGGCCGGAGGGCGCCGGGTCCGGCGAGGAGGATCGCGAGGTGCTGACCCTGATCGCCTCGGAGCGGCGGGGCCGGGGGATCGTGCCGCGCCGGGTGACGGCGCCCGAGATCCGGGCCCGCGTACTCGCCGCAATGGCCAATGCCGGGGCGGGGCTGATCGAGGCGGGCGCGGCGCGCTGCCCTTCGGACATCGACATCGCGATGATCGCCGGCTGGGGATTCCCGCGCTGGAAGGGCGGGCCGATGCAGGCGGCAGATGCCATCGGGTTGCTTGCGCTCAGGAACCAGCTGCGCGATCACGCACGGGACGGGGAGCTTTTCTGGCAACCCTCGGCGTTTTTCGACGAGCTGATCAAGAACGGACTCAGGTTCGCCGACCTGAACGTGGTCTGACCGGCCCGCGCCTCAGCCGAGCGCGATCCCCATGACCACCATCATCAGCCCGAGCGCCGAGACGAGAAGTGCGGCGAAGTTCATCGCGACGACGCGCTGCAGACGGGCCCGCAGGTCGGCGTCCGAAAGGCCCGCCTTCCGCGCCGCCGTCACCTTGACGATGCACCAGACAAGGCCCGCGAGCCCCAGAAGTGTCACCCCCGCGCCCGTCCAGATGAGCCAGTCCATCTTATCCCCCATGTGGTTGTACAGCCCCTAGCCGCAAGCCGCCGAGGCCGCAAGAGCGGGGCTTGAACCCCGGGGGGGGAGGCTCTAGTCAGAGGGCCGATCTTCAAGGGGAGCATGACCATGGCCGACACCCTGTCCGACGCCACCTACAATGTCGCCGCCGACGAGCTGCGCCAGTTCATCGAGCGCTACGAGCATCTGGAGGCGGAGAAGAAGGACATCGCCGACCAGCAGAAGGAGGTCATGGCCGAGGCCAAGGGGCGCGGCTACGACACCAAGGTGATGCGGAAGGTCATTGCGCTGAGGAAGCGCGACAAGGACGACATCGCCGAGGAAGAGGCAGTTCTGGAGATGTACAAGGCCGCACTCGGGATGAGCTGACCCTGCGCCGCTGTCATCGAAGTGTGTCCGAACCGTCATGGGGGACACATTCGGTTCGGCCATGACCGTGGCGAAACCCACAGTCCCGGAGGACGATTCGATGATCCGCATGTCCGCATCCCTGCTGGCGATCCTCGCCGCCGCGCCCGGCTTGGCCGCCGACTTCGGCGCCGAGGTCGACGCGATGCTCGCCGCCCGTTCGGCCGAGCTTTTCGGCATCGCCGCGCCACTTGCCGCCTCGGCGCCCGCGAGCGCCGAGGAGGGCTACCGCACCGAGACGCAGGAGCCTTCGGACCAGGTCGCGCTGGCCGCTGGGCTGAGCGCGGAGTACGTGACGCGCGCGGCGGCCAATCATTACGACATGATGGCCTTCTGGCCGGCGGAGACCCCCACGCACCTCGTCGCGTGCATCGAGGGCGAGGTCGAGGAGATTGCGGCCGGCAAGCCCAACCCTTCGATCCAGTCGATCGACCTCGCGACGGGCGAGGTGAAGACACTCCTGCGCGGCATGGACCGGTGCGACGGTATCCGCACCACCGCATGGGGCACCATTCTGGCGACAGAGGAAACCGACGATGGCGCGGCCTATGAGATCTTGGATCCGCTCGCGCTCGACAATGCCGTCGTCAGCGACCGCGCATCGGGCACGGTGAGCGATCCGGCCCGCATTGCCAGGCGTCCCGCTCTGCCGGTCATGGCATGGGAGGGACTCACCGTAACGCCGGAGGGCGTCGTGATCGGCGGCGACGAGTTGCGGCCTGGCACCGCGGCGGCCGATGTCGACGGCGGGGCGATGTTCAAGTTCGTTCCGGCCGTGGCCCACGCAGGCGGCATGATCACGAGCCTCGACGCATCGCCACTCGCCTCCGGCAAGAGCTACGCGATGCAGGTCTCTTGCGTGAAGGGGAAGATCCAGGCGGGGCAGGGCTGCGAGATCGGCAATGCCGCGTGGATCGAGATCGACCCCGCCAACGCGCGGGCGGATGCCGACGCCAGGGGCGCGACCGGTTACTACCGCCCCGAGGACCTGCATGCCGACCCGACCTATGCTGGACCGGGGCTGCGCTTCTGCTGGACCAACACCGGCAACGAGGGCGCCTCGCACTTCGGCGAAGTCGTTTGCGGGATTGACAGCGATCCCATGGCCACGCCGCAGCCAGATGCCGAAGGCAAGCTTGCGATGACCGTTGCGGTCAACCGCTTCATCGAAGGGGACAGGGAGTTCAACTCCGTTGACAACCTCGCCTTCCAGCCGGGCACCGGCATCCTCTACGTCGTCGAGGATCACGACAACGGCGACATCTGGGCCTGTCTGCCCGACGGCGCGGACCGCGACATCAGGTCGGACGGCTGCATCAGGATGCTGTCGGTCAAGGATACTTCGGCCGAGCCGACGGGCTTCATCTTCTCCCCCGACGGAATGACCGCCTATGTCTCGATCCAGCACTCGGACGACACGAACATGGCGAAGGTGAGCGACTACGCAACCGACGACCTGATCCGAATCTCCGGGTTCAAGATGCCGGCAAACTGATCGGCATCGTCGTTTCTTGGGGTGATTTCATCGGAGCGGGCGGGGGGCACCCCGCCCGAATTGCTCCGCGGCGTCAGGGGACGAGGAAGGTCACGCCGGGCAGTCCGGCGATTTCGGCGCAGTCTTCGTCGTAGGCCTCGGTCATGGCCGCGACCAGCGCCTCGGTCCAGCCGGGGAGTACAATCTCGACCTCCAGTTCCTCGGGCCGGGCGTACTTCTGGAGGAATGCCGCCGTCGCGCGCCGGCGCTGAGCAGGGCGGCGCGGGTGGTGCCCGTCGAAGAATTCCTTCAGCCGTGCCAGCCCCTCGTCGGTCATCAGGGCGGCAAGAAGATCGTAGTCGCCTTCCAGCATCTCCTCGGGCGGTACGCCGGCGATGGCGCGCAGCACCTCGGGCCAGAGCAGCGGCAGGTCCTCGGCGCACCAGAGCGTGAGCGCGACACCGGGCGTCTGGGCAAGGATGCGGCGGATCACCGGCGCCCAGCGCAGGCTCGCCGGGCTCGACCCGCTCATGAGCATCTCGTAGCTGGCCTCCGCCGTGCGGTCGAGCAGCGCCGGGACGAGCGTCGCGGGGTTCTTCAGTGCGATGAAGACCTCCGCCTCCGCGCCGGGAAAGAGGTTGGCATAGGCCGCGACCCGCGCGGCAGAGGTCGGATATAGCCCCTCCGGTCCGATCGCGTTGACCGGGAAGCAGAGCAGGCTTTCGTGGCTGAAGACGAGGCGTTCCACCGGCCCGTCCTCGCCGACGGCGTCGAGGATGACCTCGCGCACCTCGGGCCCGGCGGGGGCGCCGCGCAGCGTCTTGGCGACCTTGGGCAGAAGCTGGCGGTAGAGGCGCGGCGAAGGAACGGCGATCCCGGCCGCCGCGAGCGTGCCGCGGTTCTTCAGGAGCGCGCGGACCAGTCGGTCCTCATCCGTCCCGTGGACCCCGAGGTGATAGGCGATCTGCATCGGTTTCCTGCCGTCTTCCGGGGGCGACCCTATACGGGCGTGCTGGACAGGGGAACCGCTTTCCTCTAACCCCGGAGCCATGATCGCCGAGCAAAAGAGTCAG
>NZ_JAYRTX010000058.1:0-21735 GCF_041919395.1 Albidovulum sp. | reverse complement strand
GCCCTCGGTGCCCGCGCGGCAAGTTCCGCGACCATGGGCACGCATCCCACACAGCCCAGTTCCTCGTCGATCGAGAGCGCGATCTGCAAGGGCCGTTTCGCGCCCGAGTTCAGCGCGAGCGGCACGGCGGCGAGCGCAAGCGCGACGAAGCCCTTCATGTCGCAGGTGCCTCGGCCATAGAGGCGCCCGTCCTTCTCGGTCACCGTCCAGGGATCGGTCGTCCAGGACTGGCCCTCGACCGGCACCACGTCGGAATGGCCCGACAGGATCACCCCGCCGGGGACGTCGGGTCCGACCGAGCACCAGAGGTTCGCCTTCGTCCGCTCGGCGTTCCAGACCCGATGCGCCGTGACACCGTGGTCCTTCAGATAATCCTCGACCCAGTCGACGAGCGGCAGGTTCGTGTCGCGGCTCACGGTAGGAAAGGCCACCAGCCGGTCGAGAATCCTGCGCGCCTCGGATAGTGTTGCCATCGCCGTCTCCTCGCCGTCTCCTCGCCGTCGCCGGGACCGTGACGGGCCGGAGGGGAATGGTCAAGGCCCGGGCACGCTGCCCGACCCCGCCGGCATTCCGCCCGAGATGACGCGCCGGACCACGGCAGAATTGGTTGTTGCCGGACGGGTGAAAATGGCTAACACTTCGACCAAACAACCGGCGCAGACCGGGCACAAGAATTACAAAAAGACCGACTGGGAGTCGTAAATGCCCGATGGGGCCTCGCCCGTCCTTGATGTCAAGGGCCTGAAGACCGTATTCAGGACACGCGGCGGCGAGGTTCACGCCGTCAATTCCGTCAGCTTCGACCTGAAACCCGGAGAGCTTCTCGGCGTCGTCGGCGAGAGCGGTTCGGGCAAGTCGGTGACGATGATGTCGCTGATCGGTCTCCTGCCGTCGCCGCCCGCCGACGTGCGCGCGGGCGAGGTCCTGTTCGGCGGAACCGACCTCCTGAGATGTCCGCAGGACCATCTGCGCGCCGTGCGCGGCGGCGAGATCGGCTTCATCTTCCAGGACCCGATGACTTCGCTCAACCCGGTCTTCACCGTCGGCTTCCAGATCATGGAGCCCTTGCGCAAGCACATGGGGATGGACAAGGCGGCAGCACGAAAGCGGGCGCAGGAGCTTCTGGAGCTTGTCGGCATCCCGGACGCGCGGCGCCGGCTCGACGACTTTCCCCACCAGTTCTCGGGCGGGATGCGCCAGCGGGTGATGATCGCCATCGCGCTCGCCTGCGACCCGAAGGTGCTGATCGCCGACGAGCCGACGACCGCGCTCGACGTGACGATCCAGGCACAGATCCTCGAACTGGTGCGGGAACTGCGCCGCAAGCTCGGCATGGCGATCGTCTGGATCACCCACGACCTCGGGGTGATCGCCGGGATCGCCGACCGCGTGATCGTGATGTACGGCGGCCAGATCGTCGAACAGGCACCGGTGAAGGACCTTTTCCACCGCCCGCGCCACCCCTATACCCGCGCGCTTCTCAAGACGATCCCCTCCGTACGCGGGGAGCGGGAGGCGAAGCTCAACGTCATCGAGGGCCAGCCGCCGATCCTGATCGCCGCCCCCACGGCCTGCTCCTTCCGCGCGCGCTGCCCGCATGCCTTCGATCGCTGCGCTCGCGAGAACCCCGCCCGCCGGCCGGTCGGCCCCGGACATGACGTCGCCTGTTTCTGGGACCCCGCGCCGGAGGCCTCCGATGCTTGACGCGCCTGCCCGCCGAAAGCTCGTCGAGGTCCGGGGTCTCCGGAAGTATTTCCCGATCACCGCCGGCCTCCTCCGCCGCAAGATCGGCGACGTGAAGGCGGTCGACAACGTCAGCTTCGACATCTTCGAGGGCGAAACCCTCGGGCTCGTTGGCGAGTCCGGCTGCGGCAAGTCCACCTGCGGCCGGGTGATCCTCAGGCTCTACGACCCCACCGCCGGCTCGATCCGGATCGAGGGCCGCGAGATCGCCGATGCGCCCCAGTCTGACCTCAGAGAACTCCGCCCGACGATGCAGATGGTCTTCCAGGACCCGCAGGCGAGCCTCAACCCGCGCATGACGGTCGCGGCAATCATCGGCGAACCGCTCGACGAACACACGACACTCTCGAAGGCCGAGAAGCTGGCGCGGATCTACGAGCTGATGGATGCGGTCGGTCTCAACCGCAATTACGCCAACCGCTACCCGCACGAGTTCTCGGGCGGCCAGCGCCAGCGCATCGGCATCGCCCGGGCGCTCGCGCTCAACCCGAAGTTCGTCGTCTGCGACGAACCGATCGCGGCGCTCGACGTGTCGATCCAGGCGCAGGTCGTGAACCTGCTCGAAGAACTTCAGGACCGGCTGGGCCTGACCTATCTCTTCATCAGTCACGACCTGTCGATGGTCCGTCATATCGCCGACCGGGTGGCAGTAATGTATCTCGGCCAGATCGCCGAGCTTGCCCCCCGCGACGATCTCTACCTCAAGCCGTTGCACCCCTATACCCAGGCGCTGCTCTCCGCCGTCCCGGAACCCGACCCGGAACTTGAGGCGCACCGCCGCCGGATCATCCTGACCGGCGACGTGCCCTCGCCCGCCAATCCGCCGAAGGGCTGCAACTTCTGCACCCGCTGCCCGAAGGTGATGGACATCTGCAGGCAGGTGGAGCCCGCCTTCCGCGAGGTGGAGCCGGGGCGCTTTGCCGCCTGCCACCTCTATTCCGAAACGAACGAGACCGCCGGACCAACGGCGGCGGCCGAGGCCAGAAAGAGCATCCAACAAGGAGTATGACATGAGACTGAAATCAGCCCTCTTGGGCGCAGCTGCCGGGATCGCGCTGGCCCCCGCGGCCTTCGCCGAACGCGGTGCCGACGGCCATCTGAACATCATCTACTGGCAGGCGCCGTCGATCCTGAACCCCTACCTGTCGTCCGGCACGAAGGACGTGGAATCCTCGTCGATGATCCTCGAGCCGCTCGCCGGCTTCAACGAGAAGGGCGAGCTTTTCGCCCGCCTCGCCGAGGATGTGCCGACGCTTGCCAACGGCGGGGTGTCGGAGGACCTGACGACGATCACCTGGAAGCTGAAGCCCGGACTGGTGTGGTCCGACGGCACGCCCGTGACCTCGGCCGACGTGGTCTTTTCCTACGAATACTGCACCCACCCCGAGGGCGGCTGCAGCCAGGCCGCGCGCTACGAGGGCATCCAGTCTGTCGAGGCGCTGGACGACATGACGGTGAAGGTGACCTTCACGGCGCCCAAGCCCAACCCCTACAACGCCTTCGTCGGCTCCACCTCGCCGATCATCCAGAAGGCCCAGTTCGCCAACTGCCTCGGCGCGGCGGCACAGCAGTGCACCGACGCGAACTTCGGTCCCATCGGCACCGGCCCCTTCAAGGTGACCGAGTTCAAGCCGAACGACGTGATCTCGATGGAAGCCAACCCGAACTACCGCGACCCGGCGAAGCCGGCCTTCGCGACCGTGACCTTCAAGGGTGGCGGCGACGCGGCGGCGGCGGGCCGTGCCGTCCTCGAGACCGGCGAGTTCGACTATGCCTGGAACCTGCAGCTTGCGCCCGACGTGCTTGCGGGCATGGAAGCCGCCGGCAAGGGCAAGGTCATCAACGCCTTCGGTACGCTCGTCGAGCGGATCGAGATGAACATGACCGATCCCTCGCCGAGCCTTGCCGAGGGCGAGCGTTCGACCGTGAAGCACCCGCACCCGATCCTCTCGGACATCAGGGTGCGCAAGGCCCTTTCCATGGCGATCGACCGCAATCTGCTCGTCGAGGTCGGCTATGGCTCGGCCGGGCGGCCGACCTGCAACCTGGTGCCCGCGCCCGAGATGTTCGCATCCGACAACACCGAATGCCTCTCCCAGGACGTCGAGGGGGCGAAGGCGCTGCTGGAGGAAGCCGGCTGGACCGACTCGGACGGCGATGGCATCCGCGACAAGGACGGCAAGAAGCTGTCGCTGCTCTACCAGACCTCAACCAACGCCGTGCGCCAGGACTTCCAGGCGCTGGTCAAGCAGTGGTGGACCGAAATCGGTGTCGAGACCGAGTTGAAGAACGTCGACGCCTCGGTCTTCTTCGGCGGCGATCCGGGCTCGCCCGACACGTTCCAGAAGTTCTATGCCGACGTGGAGATGTACGCCAACAACTTCGACGGGACCGATCCCGAACCCTATCTGTCGCAGTACCTCTGCGACAAGATCCCGGGCCCGGACAACGGCTGGCAGGGCGAGAACATCAACCGCTTCTGCGACCCGGCCTACGACACGCTCGTCGCCGAACTCGCCAGGACCGGCGAGATCGAGAAGCGCGCCGAGATCGCCAAGAAGCTCAACGAGATGCTGACCAAGGACAGCTATGTCGTCGTGCCGCTGGTCGACCGTGGCCGCAACTCGGCGCATTCCAACACGCTCGGCGGCGTCGTCCTGAACACCTGGGACAGCGAGCTGTGGAACACTTCGGACTGGTTCCGGGTCAAGTGATCTGATCCTCCCCGTATCGCGGCGGGGCGGGCCTTCCGGCCCGCCCCGTTCTGCCATCCGAAACCGCTGAACCGAGACGCCGATGCTCACCTACACGATCCGACGCCTGCTGATCGCGATCCCGACGCTTCTGTTCATCAGTCTCGTCATCTTCCTGATCCTGGAAATGGCTCCCGGCGACCCCCTCGCCGACCAGCCGCTGACGGTGCCGCCGGAGGTGCGCGAGAAGATGCGCGCCGCGCTTGGCCTCGACCAGCCGGCGTGGGTGCGCTACCTCCTCTGGCTGAAGCAGTTCTTCTGGACCGAGCCGCTGCATCTCGTCGACAGCCTCTTCGGCACCGCCTTCGCCGACCCGACCGGCCGCATCGTCTCCTGGCAGTTCCGGGCGCCGGCGATGGACATCATCTGGCAGCGCCTGCCGCAGACGCTCTGGGTCGTCGGACTTGCCTATGTCGTCGGCGTTGTCATCGCGGTGCCGATCGGCATCATTTCGGCCTACCGGCAGTATTCCTGGTTCGACAACCTCGGCACCTTCGTCTCGATGGTCGGCTTCTCCGTCCCCACGTTCTTCACCGGCGTCGTCCTGATCATCGTCTTCGCGGTGAACCTGCACTGGTTCCCCTCGATCTACGACACCACGCTGAAGGTCACGGACTGGGAGAGCTTCCTGAAGCAGGCGCGGCAGATGGTCATGCCGGTGACCGTGCTCGCGCTTTTCAACGCGAGCCAGATCAGCCGCTTCATGCGCGCCTCGATGCTCGACAACCTGCAGCAGGACTACGTCCGCACCGCCCGCGCCAAGGGCATGAGCGAGAAGGTCGTCGTGCTGCGACACGTCCTGCGCAACTCGCTCATCCCGGTGGTGACGGTCATCGCCCTCGGCATCCCCACGATCTTCGGCGGCGCGATCATCACCGAGCAGGTGTTCAAGGTGAACGGGCTCGGCCAGCTCCTGATCACCGCGATCTATGCCAACGACCTGCCGATGGTGCAGACGCTGACCTTCATCTTCGCGGCGCTGACCGTGCTCTTCAACCTGATCGCCGACGTGCTCTACGGCGTCCTTGACCCGAGGATCCGCTATGACTGAGGCAAGTGGCGCCCGCGTCGAGGCCGCCGTCCGCCCGCCCCGCAACCAGTGGTGGGATGTCTGGGACCAGTTCAAGACCCACAAGGGTGCGCTCGTCGGGCTGGTGATCTTCGGCGCGATCCTCTTCGCCGTGCTGCTCGGCCCCTTCCTGTGGCGGCTCGATCCGACCTATGTCGATCCCAACCCCGTCAACATGCTGAAGCTCAGGAACCAGGGGCCGAGCCTCGCGCATCCCTTCGGCACCGACCAGCTCGGCCGCGACATGCTGGCGCGGATCATGGCGGGCGGGCGCGTGTCGATCGCCGTCGGCCTCACCGCGATGGCGCTGTCGCTCTTCCTCGGGACGCTGATCGGTGTCGTCGCGGGCTTCTTCAAGCGGGCGGACGGGTTCCTGATGTCGATGACCGACCTCTTCCTGTCGCTGCCGCTCCTGCCGCTTCTGCTCCTCATGGTGACGCTCTTCCGCGAACCGCTGAGCCAGGCGCTCGGGACCGAGACGGGGATATTCCTCCTCATCGTCACGGCGATCGGGGTGACGAGCTGGATGCACGCGGCGCGGATCGTCCGGGGCGAGGTGCTGACGCTGAAGGAGCGGGAATTCGTGCTGGCCGCGCGCTCGATCGGCACACCGTCGCGCCGGCTGGTGCTGCGCCACATCCTGCCCAACGTCATGAGCCCGATCATGGTTTCCGCCACGCTGGGCATCGCCAACGCGATCATCACCGAAAGCGCGCTTTCGTTCCTCGGGCTCGGCTTTCCGCCGGACTTCCCGACCTGGGGGCGCATCCTCTTCGACGCCGTGGACCAGATGCAGCTCTACCCGCTCAGGGTCGTCCTGCCCGGGGTGGCAATCTCGCTCACCGTGCTCTCGGTCAACTACATCGGCGATGGCCTGCGCGACGCGCTCGACCCGCGCATCCGCGGGCGGTGAGCATGGCCGAGCCGCCGGGAGCGCGCTGCCCTCCCTGACCCTGCCGGAGCATTTCCGGACAGAAAGGGTGTCAGTGCATCGCCTTGCGGATGCGGCGGATCATGAACCAGACGGCGAGGACGACGACGGGCACGAGCGCCGCGGTCAGCGCCGACTTGGACCAGTGGAACGCCTCGGCAAGGGGCAGCAGGAGGTAGCCCGCGAGGCTAACAGCATAGTAGCTGATCGCGACGACCGAGAGGCCCTCCACCGTGTGCTGCAGCCGGAGCGCGATGTCGGCGCGACGGTCCATGCTTTCCAGGAGCTTCTGGTTCTGGGCCGAGCGCTCCACATCGACGCGGGTGCGCAGAAGTTCCCCCGCACGCACCGCGCGGCCCGCCATCTGTTCCAGCCGTCGCTCGGCGGATTTCACCGTGCGCATCGCGGGGTCGTAGCGGCGCATCATGAATTCGCCGAAGGTCTGGCGGCCGTCGAAGCGCGTCTCGCGCAGCACCTGCACGCGCTGGTTGACGAGCGCCTCGTAGGCCACCGTCGCGCCGAAGCGGAAGGTGTGGCGCGTGGCCAGCGCCTCCAGTTCGGCCGAGATGCCGAGGAGAGTGTCGAGCGTCGCCTCGGCGTGGCTGCCCTTGTGCGAGAGCGCGGTGACAAGGCCGGAGAGCTCGGGGTCGAGGGCGTTGAGCCGCGCCGTGAGTTCGCGTGCCCGGCCAAGGCCGAGCATCGACATGGCCCGGTAGGTCTCGATCTCGCAAAGGCGCTGGACGATGCGGCCCACCCGGCGCGCGCCGGTGCCGGGCCGGATGAAGACCGCGAAACGCATGTGGCCGGCCGGGTCGATCTGGAAATCGCCTGCGATGATGGCCGCCTCGTCGAGGACCCACGAGCACGCGAGGCTTTCGGCCACGAACCAGGCGTCGAGACTCTCGCGGACCCGGTCGAGGTCGTCGGGAAGAGGCTCGATCCGGACCAGGCAGGCGGCGATGCGTTTTCCGGGCGCTGAGGCCATCCAGTCCGGCGGGAAGACCTCCGCGTCGGCCGGGTCGAAGGGGCGCGCGCCGATGCCGCGGCCGAAGGCCGAATAGGTCACGAATTCGGTGTGGCTTTCCCACTTGAGGTCATGCCGGCCGATCCGCGCGCCGTGATGGGTTGCCTCATTTGGCGGATGCGCTGCGCCGTGCCGGTCGAGAAGCGCCAGAAGATGCGCCCGGTCGGCGGCTCGGTCGCGGTTGTGCGCGTCGAGAGGCTGTTTCACCGCGACGTAGACGGCATGGCCGGGCACGGAAAGCGACGGGAACGGCCGGGCATGCAGCTCGTTCACCAGGGGAAAGCGAAGGGGATGGTCGTCGATCATCAGAAAGGCCCGGGAAATCCGGAACAGGTTAGCCAAGCGCCGGAGCAAAGATCAGGCGCGGCGTGACCGGACCGGCGCACACGGCGGTATACTGGTATTTCTGCAACGCCGTCAGCCGCGCAAGGAGGGCAGGACGCAGACGAGACCGAACGCCAGGAGTGCTGCGGCGCCCGCGGCGCCAAAGGCCACGGCCGAGCCTCCCGCGGCCCAGAGCAGGCCCGCCGCCCCGTTGGCGGCAAGCGTGGCGAGACCGGCCGCGAGGTTGAAGACGCCGAAGGCCGTCCCCCGGAGCGCCGCCGGCGCGGTGTCGGCCACGGCCGCCGAAAGCAGCCCCTGGCTCAGCCCCATGTGAAGCCCCCAGAGGGCGATGCCGATCACCGTGACCGACAGCCCCTCGGCCATGGCGAGGAGGCCGAGTGCCAGCGCGAGAGCCGCGATGGAGACGCCAAGCAGCCCGCCGCGGCCCAGCCTGTCGGAGAGCGCACCGGCGGGCCAGGCCGTGGCGGCATAGACCACATTCAGGATCACGAGCACGAGGGGCACATAGGCCGCGCCCACCCCGACGTCGGCCGCCTTGAGGATCAGGAAGGCCTCGGACAGCCTCGCAAATGCCATCACCGCGCCGACCGCGACCACAGACCAGAAGGCCGCGGGCAGGCTGGAAACGGTCCGTCCGTCGAGACCGGCACGCGGTGCCGCGACTTCGTGGCGCGCGGGTTCGCGCACGCCACCGACGAGGATCGCCAAGGCCACGGCTGCGGGCAGGATGGCGAGCGCGAAGACAAGCCGGATGTCGCCCCCCGTCAGCGCCATGAGCGCGATGGCGAGCAGCGGGCCGGTGAAGGCCCCCACCGTGTCCATCGACTGCCTGAGCCCGTAGGCCGCGCCGCGTGCCGCCTCCGGCACGAGCTCGGCG
Source organism: Albidovulum sp. (assembly GCF_041919395.1). NCBI lineage: Bacteria > Pseudomonadati > Pseudomonadota > Alphaproteobacteria > Rhodobacterales > Paracoccaceae > Albidovulum > Albidovulum sp. The sequence goes on along the minus strand of NZ_JAYRTX010000058.1, from coordinate 12,993 downwards.
ACGAGCGCGTCGCGCGGGGCGCCCCGGATGCCCTTGCCGATCCGGTCGGTCACGCGGGCCGCAAGCACGACCCCCGGGCTGCCGGCCAGCGCGAAGACGGGTTTCGTCAGCGCGGCCAGCCCGTAGCCAAGGACGAGGAGCGGCTTCCTGCGCCCCAGCCGGTCCGAAAGCGCGCCCGAGAACACCTTGACGATCTGCGCCACGGCCTCGCCCAGCCCCTCGACGAGGCCGACAAGCACCACGGAGGCCCCGAGCGTGCCGGTGAGAAAGACCGGCAGGAGCCCGTGGATCATCTCGGACGAGATGTCCATGAAGAGGCTGACGAAGCCGAGCGCCACGACGCCGCGGGGAAGGTTTGCGCGCATCGGGCAACCTTTCGGACAGGACTGAGAGGCCGTTGCATGGGAAGTCATAGTCCCCTCGCCGCGCCTGTGCCAGCGCGTCCGGTACAGGGCGCGAGCGACCGCGCCGCCGGCCCGGGCATGTCACGGACCGGCGGCCCTTCGCCTTGGCCGTGCCTCAGGACAGATGGCGGGCGAAGAAATCCATCGTGCGCGACCAGGCGAGTTCCGCCGCCGCGGCATCGTAGCGGGGCGTCGTGTCGTTGTGAAAGCCGTGGTTCACGCCCTCGTAGATGAAGGCCTCGTAGCTCTTGCCGGCCGCCGTCAGGGCGTCTTCGTAGGCCGGCCAGCCGGCGTTGATCCGCTCGTCGAGCCCGGCGTAGTGCAGCATCAGCGGCGCCTCGATCTTCGCCACGTCCTCGACCGCCGGCTGGCGACCATAGAACGGGACCGAGGCCGCGAGGTCGGGGTAGGCGACGGCGAGCGCGTTGCAGACCCCGCCGCCATAGCAGAAGCCCACCGCGCCGACCTTTCCGGTGGAGCCCTCGTGCCCGCTCAGGAATTCGTAGGCGGCGAAGAAATCGGCCATCAGCCTGGCCGGGTCGAGGCTCGCCTGCATCTCGCGCCCCTGATCGTCGTTGCCGGGGTATCCCCCGAGCGGTGAGAGCCCGTCCGGCCCGAAGGCGAGGTAGCCCGCCTTGGCCACCCTCCGCACGACATCGGCGATGTAGGGATTGAGCCCGCGGTTCTCGTGGATCACGAGTACGGCCGCGAGCTTCCCGGTGGCGCCCGAGGGCCTCGCCATCAGCCCCGTCACGCGGCCGTTGCCCTCGGGGCTCATGTATTCCGCGGTCATGGTCTCGATCGCGGGATCATCCGGCGCGACCTGCTGGGCAAGCGCGTAATTGGGCTGGAGCTGTTCGAGGATCATCGCCCCGGTCACGCCCGCGGCGGCGAACTTGCCCGCGCGCTCGATGAACTCGCGTTTCGACATCCTGCCGTGCACATAGCCATCGAAAATCTCGAGAATGCGGGAATCGAAGTCCTTCGCGCTCTTGCGCGGGGTCGGCTTGCCTTCAGGGTTCACGGCGGTTCCTCCTGCGTCTGCGCGGCAAGGATAGCGCGGAGTGTTGGCGGCACCCGGACAAAAGAAAGTGACCCCGCCCTTCCGGACGGGGTCACGTCACTGTCGCAGGCTGCGCGGTCGCTCAGTCGAGCATCGGCAGGAGGCTGTCCACGCTCTTCTTCGCGTCGCCGTAGAACATCCGGGTGTTCTCCTTGTAGAACAAGGGGTTCTCGATCCCGGAATAGCCGGTGCCCTGACCGCGCTTGGAGACGAAGACCTGTTTCGCCTTCCAGACCTCCAGGACCGGCATCCCCGCGATGGGGGAGTTCGGGTCCTCCTGTGCGGCAGGGTTCACGATGTCGTTCGAGCCGATGACGATGGCGACGTCGGTCGAGGGGAAGTCGTCGTTGATCTCGTCCATCTCGAGGACAATGTCGTAGGGCACCTTGGCCTCGGCCAGAAGCACGTTCATGTGGCCGGGCAGACGGCCCGCCACGGGATGGATGCCGAAGCGAACCTCTTTCCCCCTGGCGCGCAGCTTGCGGGTGAGTTCCGCCACCGACTGCTGCGCCTGCGCCACCGCCATGCCGTAGCCCGGCACGATGATCACCGAGTCGGCGTCGTTCAAGGCCGCCGCCACGCCCTCGGCGTCGATGGCGATCTGCTCGCCCGCGATCTCCATCGCCGGGCCCGTGGTGTTGCCGAAGCCGCCGAGGATGACGCTGACGAAACTGCGGTTCATCGCCTTGCACATGATGTAGGAGAGAATCGCACCCGAGGAGCCGACCAGCGCGCCGACGACGATGAGGAGGTCGTTCGAGAGCGAGAAGCCGATCGCCGCCGCCGCCCAGCCCGAGTAGCTGTTCAGCATCGAGACGACGACCGGCATGTCGGCCCCGCCGATGCCCATGATCAGGTGATAGCCGATGAAGAGCGCGGCCAGCGTCATCAGGATCAGCGGCAGGAAGCCGCCGCTGTTGAAGTACCAGATCAGGCAGATCGCCGAGAGCGCCGCGGCCCCGGCGTTCAGCATGTGCCCGCCCGGCAGTTTTTCCGCCTTCGACGTCACCTTGCCCGCGAGCTTGCCGAAGGCGATGACCGAGCCGGTGAAGGTCACCGCGCCGATGAAGACGCCGAGGAAAAGCTCGATGCGCAGGATGTTGACCTCGACCGGGCTCTTGTGGGCGAGGACCGCCGCGAAGCCGGTGGCCGCCTCGCGCGCGGCCGTATCCATCGCCAGCACACGGCCAAGCTCGAAATGCGCGTTGAAGCCGACAAAGACCGCCGCCAGACCAACGAGCGAGTGCATCGCGGCCACAAGCTGCGGCATCTCGGTCATCTGGACGCGCTGCGCGACGATCCAGCCGATGACGCCGCCGCCAAGGACCAGAAGGACCGAGAGCGGCCAGAGGCCTGCCCCCGGCCCCGCCAGCGTCGCCAGCACGGCGAGCGCCATGCCGACGATGCCGTACCAGACCGCGCGCTTGGCGCTTTCCTGCCCGGAAAGCCCGCCGAGCGAGAGGATGAAGAGGACTGCCGCAACAACGTAGGCGGCCGTGGTGAATCCGTAGTCCATCGCGCCCGTCTCCTTACGACTTCTGGAACATGGCGAGCATGCGCCGGGTGACCATGAAGCCACCGAAGATGTTGATCCCGGCCATGAAGACCGAAAGCGCCGCGAGCAGGATCACGAGGAACGAGCCCGATCCGATCTGCAACAGTGCGCCGAGGATGATGATCGACGAAATCGCGTTCGTCACCGCCATCAGTGGAGTGTGCAGCGAATGCGAGACGTTCCAGATCACCTGGAAGCCGACGAAGACCGAGAGCACGAAGACGATGAAGTGCTGCATGAAGCTCGCCGGGGCGAAAAGCCCTGCGAGCAGGATCAGCGCCCCGCCGACGCCAAGCAGCGTCACCTGGCTCCGGGTCTGCGCCTTGAAGGCCGCCACCTCGGCCGCGCGCCTCTCCTCCGGTGTCAGTTCCTTCGGCTTCTCCTTCGGCTTCTGTGCGGCGATCGCCTGGATCTTCGGCGGCGGCGGCGGGAAGGTGACCGCGCCCGCATGGGTCACGGTCGCGCCGCGGATCACGTCGTCGTCCATGTTCTGGTTGACGACACCGTCCTTGGCCGGCGTCAGGTCCGTCATCATGTGGCGGACGTTGGTCGAATAGAGCGTCGAGGCCTGGGCGGCCATGCGCGAGGGGAAATCGGTATAGCCGACGATGGTCACGCCGTTCGGCGTCACGATCTTCTCGTCCTTCACCGTCAGTTCGCAGTTGCCGCCGCGCTCGGCGGCAAGGTCGACGATGACCGAGCCGGGCTTCATCGCCTCGACCATGTCCTTCGTCCAGAGGACCGGCGCATCGCGGCCGGGAATCAGCGCGGTGGAGATGACGATGTCCATCTCGGGCGCCAGCTCGCGGAACTTCTTCAGCTGCGCCTCGCGGAACTCCGGCGACGAGGGCGCGGCATAGCCGCCGGTCGCCGCCCCGTCGGTCTGCTCGGCGAAGTCGAGATAGACGAATTCCGCGCCCATCGATTCGATCTGCTCGGCCACTTCTGGGCGCACGTCGAAGGCGTAGGTGATCGCGCCGAGGCTCGTCGATGTGCCGATGGCGGCCAGCCCCGCGACACCCGCGCCGATGATCAGGACCTTGGCCGGGGGCACCTTGCCCGCCGCCGTCACCTGGCCGGTGAAGAAGCGGCCGAAGTTGTTGCCCGCCTCGATCACCGCGCGGTAGCCGGCGATGTTCGCCATCGACGACAGCGCGTCCATCTTCTGCGCCCGGCTGATGCGCGGCACCATGTCCATGGCGATGACGGTCGCGCCCTGCTTGTTGGCAAGCTCCAGAAGCTCTTTGTTCTGAGCGGGATAGAAGAACGAGATCAGCGTCTGCCCGGCGCCGAGCCGCTTCGTCTCGGCCTCGGTCGGGGGGCGCACCTTGGCGACGACATCCACCTCCTTGAAGAGCGCGGCCGCCGTCTTGACGACCTTGACACCCGCGGCCTCGTAGGCCGCATCGGAAAACCCGGCCTTTGCCCCCGCGCCCGTCTCGATGAAGCATTCATGCCCCAGCTTCTGCAGCTGAAGGGCGGAGTCCGGTGTCATCGCGACGCGGTTCTCGCCCTCAAAGATCTCCTTCGGTGCCCCGATCTTCACTGTCTCTCCTTTCCGGAATGTCCCCCGCGCGGTCGCCCGCGTGTTCCGTCATGTCAGTGCCTTGGCGGAAACTGTTACTCTGCAACGCGGCGTCGCCACAACAGGCAATCGCAGAGCGCCGCGCCGGCCTGCGCCCGGCCTGCGCGAGGTCATAGCCATCGCCGGACACGCGCTGTGTATTCGAGGTATTCGTCGCCGAAGCGCCGGCTCAGCCGCGCCTCCTCGTCGAGGATGAAGCGCTTCTGGATCACGATGGCGAAGACGGCGACGAGCGGCAGCGCGATGAGCGCGTCCCAGGCGATGTAGAGGCCGGCGAGCAGGATCGCGTCGGCGAGGTAGATCGGGTTGCGGCTGAGGCGGAAGACCCCGCCATGGACAAAGGCGTCGGGGTCGCGGCGGGGGATGACGCTCGTCCGTGCGATCAGCATCTGGCCCGCGGCCACGATCATGAGCGCGAGGCCGGCGAAGATCAGGGCGGCGCCGAGGATGTCGTTCACGGGCGTCACGACGGGCACGACGCGCCCGATCGCGCCCCCGAGGGCGGCAAATCCGGCCAGCCAGACCGGCGGAAAGTCGATTTCCTTGGCCATCGGGATCCCCAGAGAAAGTTTCGCGCGACCCTAGTGTGGAGGACATGCGGAGTTCAAGTGCGCCGCCCGCTTCGCCGGCGACGTATCCCTCGGGTGTGATCGGGGCGCACGGCACCAGAGGACGCGCGAAATTCCTCTGGCCGGCGGCAGTACAAGTCTCCAAGATCGTGGAAAACCGATGGGGAAGACCGATGCCGACCGATTTCGTCGCCACCCGCGCCGCCTTCGCCCTGCCCGAGGGCGTGATCTACCTCGACGGCAACTCGCTCGGGCCGCTGCCGAGGGCCGCTGCCGCGCGTGTCGCGGAATGCGTCACGAAGGAGTGGGGCGAAATGCTCATCACCGCCTGGAACCGGGCGAGATGGATGGACCTTCCGCGCCGGCTCGGCGACCGCATCGGGCGTCTGATCGGGGCGGAACCCGGCACGGTCGTCCTCGGCGACACGCTGTCGATCAAGGTCTACCAGGCACTCGCCTCCGCGCTAGACCTGCGCCCGGACCGCCGGGTGATCCTGTCGGACACCGGCAACTTCCCCTCGGACCTCTACATGGCCGACGGCCTTGTACGCACGCTCGGGCAGGGCTACGAACTGCGCACCGTCGCCCCCGAGGCGGTCGAGGCGGCGATCACCCCCGACCTTGCCGTCCTGATGCTGACCGAGGTCGACTACCGCACCGGACGCCGGCACGACATGAAGCGGCTGATCGAGAAAGCCCATGCGGCCGGCGCGCTCGTCGTCTGGGACCTTGCCCATTCGGCCGGCGCGGTGGAGGTGGACCTGGCCGGCTGCCGCGCCGATTTCGCCGTGGGCTGCACCTACAAGTACCTGAACTCCGGCCCCGGCGGTCCGGCCTTCATCTACATCGCGCCGCGGCTGGCCGCGCAGGTGCGCCCGGCGCTTTCCGGCTGGCTGGGTCACGAGGCGCCCTTTGCCTTCGACCTCGACTACCGACCCGGCGCGGGCATCGAGCGGATGCGCGTGGGCACCCCGCCGATCCTGCAGATGGCGGCGCTCGAGGCCTCGATGGACATCTGGGACCGGGTGGACATGGCCGATGTCCGCGCCCGGTCGATCGACCTCAGCGAGGCGTTCCTGACCGGGGTCGAGGCCGCCTGCCCCGCCCTGACGCTCGCCTCGCCCCGCGACCCCGCGGCGCGCGGCAGCCAGGTCAGCTTCCGCCACCCCGAGGGCTACGCGATCATGCAGGCGCTGATCGCCCACGGCGTCATCGGCGACTTCCGCGCCCCGGACATCCTGCGCTTCGGCTTCACGCCGCTCTACACCACGATGGCGGACGTGAAGCGCGCGGTGGCGATCCTGAAGCGGGTCATGGACGAGCAGCTGTGGGACCGGGCGGAGTTCAGGGCCCGCGCGAAGGTGACATGATGCAAGTCCGCGCCTATCGCCCGGAAGACCGGACCGCGAAGGCGCTGGTCTTCTACCGCGCCGTCCGCGAAGGCGCGGCATCCTTCTACGACGCGGCACAGCGCGCCGCCTGGGCGCCCGCGCCCGAGCCGGACTGGGACGAACCGGACCCGCAGATGGACCAGTGGTGCTGGGTGGCCGAGGACGACAGGGGCATGACCGGCTTCATGTCACTGGATCGCGAAGGCTATCTCGACATGGCCTTCGTCCTGCCGGAGGTCATGGGCAAGGGCGTCGCGCAGGCGCTTTACGGCGCGCTTCTCGACCATGCCCGGGCCGAGGGGCTGTCGCGCCTGACCGTCCGCGCCAGCCATCTTGCCCGCCGCTTCTTCGAGAAGCAGGGCTGGCGGCTCGACGCGGCCGAGAATTACGCGGCCGACGGGCAGATTTACGAGACGTTCCTGATGTCGCTCGACCTCGGGTCACGGCCATGAAACCCGAAACCCGCCGCATCGAACCGCGGCTGGCGCGCCCCGGCGCCTGGGCGGGGCTGTGGCGCAGGATCGGCAGGACCGCAGTCATTGCGGCGGAAAGCCTTTAGGATCGGACCCTGACGGGGCGCCTTCCAGCACCTTTCCACGGAGACCACCATGACCACCTATGACCCCTCGGCCGAAGGCGCGCAGATGTCCTTCGACGGCCGCATGAGCTATGGCGACTACCTGAAACTCGACGCGCTCCTGACCGCGCAGGCGCCGCTCAGCGACGCGCAGGACGAGATGCTGTTCATCATCCAGCACCAGACCTCCGAACTCTGGATGAAACTCGCGCTCGGCGAACTCGCCGCCGCCCGCGCCGCGATGGCGCGGGACGCGCTGCAACCGGCCTTCAAGATGCTCGCCCGCGTCGCCCGCATCATGGAGCAGCTGAATTCCGCCTGGGACGTGCTGCGCACCATGACGCCCGCCGACTACACCCGGTTTCGCGCCGCCCTCGGCCAGTCCTCGGGCTTCCAGTCCTGGCAGTACCGGCTGATCGAATATGCCGCAGGCAACCGCAACGCGGCGATGCTGCGCCCGCACGCCCACCGGCCCGACATCCTCGCGAAACTGGAGGCCGAGCTCGCCCGTCCCTCGCTCTACGACGAGGCGCTTCGGGTGGCCGCCCGCGCGGGCCTTGCCGTGCCGGAGGCGGTGCTGAAGCGCGACTTCCGCCAACCCTGGGCAGAAGACGAAGGGGTCATGAAGGTCTGGACCGTCGTCTACCGTGCACCCGAGGAGCACTGGGCGCTTTACGAACTGGCCGAAAAGCTCGTCGATTTCGAGGACTACTTCCGCCGTTGGCGCTTCAACCACGTCACCACCGTCGAGCGCGTGATCGGGCTGAAACGCGGGACCGGCGGAACCGGCGGGGTGCCCTACCTGCGCAGGATGCTCGAGGTGGAACTGTTTCCGGAACTTTGGCGGGTGCGCACCGCGCTCTGACCGCGCCGCGAACGCGGGCGGCGCCTCTGGCAGGGCGCGCCGTCAGGCGATCCGCACCCGTTCGGTCCCCGGTTGCCGCGACACGGCCCATCGCGCGGCGGCCTCGCCGAAGGCCCGGAACAGGGGCCGCGACACAGGATCGGTCGCGGCGTTCCACTCCGGATGCCACTGCACCGCGAGCGTGAATCCTGCCGCGCCCTCGACGAAAAGCGCCTCGGGCGTGCCGTCCTCCGCCCAGCCGTCGATCACGATCCGCTTGCCGGGCTGCTTGATCCCCTGCCCGTGAAGCGAGTTCGTCATCACCTCGGCCGCGCCGAAAAGCCGCGCAAAGGGACCACCCTCGGAGAACCGCACCCGGTGGCGCAGCGCGAATTTCTCCTCGATCGTGCCCTCGGGCGGCATCCTGTGGTTCATCCGGCCCGGAAGGTCGCGGATCTCGGGATGGAGCGTGCCGCCGAGCGCCACGTTCACTTCCTGAAAGCCGCGGCAGATGCCGAGGAAGGGCTGGCCCCGCTCGACACAGGCGCGCACCAAGGGCAGCGTGATCGCATCGCGGCAGCGGTCGAAGGCGCCATGCGCCTCGGTCTCCTCCTCGCCGTATTCCGACGGATGGACGTTCGGCCGCCCGCCGGTCAGGAGGAACCCGTGGCAGGCGTCGAGAAGCTCCTCGACGCTGACGAAGCGCGGGTCCGACGGGATCAAGAGCGGCATGCAGCCCGCCACCTGCGCCACCGCGGCGGAGTTCATCGTGCCGCCGGCATGGACGGGATACTCGTCGTTGATGAGGTTCATGTTGCCGATGATGCCGACGATTGGCCGGGTCATGCGCATATCCGTCGTTTCCTTCCGCGAAGGATAGGCCGCGCCGGCGCGGAGGAAAAGCCCCGCGCCGCGCACAGGGCCCTCTGCGCCGGCGCAGAGGTCAGGGCCGGCGACGATGCCCGGAAATCCGGCGGATCGTGCCCCGCTTCGGAAAGGTCCGGTCTGCCTTCCTGGCTGGCGCAGGAACCTCACGGGGGCCGAGGGCGGTGCGCCCTCAGTGCGCCGCCTTCACCTCGGCCCGGCGGCGGTGCAGGACCGGCTCGGTGTAGCCGGAAGGCTGTTCGCGGCCGAGGAAGACAAGGTCGCAGGCCGCCTGGAACGCGGTGCCCTGAAAGCCCGGCGCCATCGCCCGGTAGGCGGGGTCGCCCGCGTTCTGCCGGTCCACGACAGCGGCCATCCTGCGCAGGACGTCCATCACCTCGTCGCGGGACACCACGCCGTGATGCAGCCAGTTGGCGATGTGCTGGGCGCTGATCCGGCAGGTGGCACGGTCCTCCATCAGGCCAACGTCGTTGATGTCGGGCACCTTGGAGCAGCCGACGCCCTGGTCGACCCAGCGCACGACATAGCCGAGGATGCCTTGCGCGTTGTTCTCCACCTCGCGGCGGATCTGGTCGGGCGTCCACTTGCGGAAGGCTGCGAGCGGAATGTCGAGAAGCGTGTCCACATGCGCGCGCCGCCCGCCCTTCTTCAGCCGCGCCTGCACCGCGAAGACATCGACCCTGTGGTAGTGCAGGGCATGGAGTGTGGCCGCCGTGGGCGAGGGCACCCAGGCGCAGTTCGCGCCCGCGCGCGGGTGGGCGATCTTCTCATCCAGCATCGCGGCCATCATGTCGGGCATGGCCCACATGCCCTTGCCGATCTGCGCCTTGCCGGAAAGCCCGCATTCGAGCCCGATGTCCACATTCTGTGCCTCGTAGGCGTTGATCCAGGCCTTGCGCTTGATGAAGTCCTTGCGGCTGAAGGGGCCGGCCTCCATCGATGTATGGATCTCGTCCCCGGTGCGGTCGAGAAAGCCCGTGTTGATGAAGCAGACCCGGTCCTTGGCGGCGCGGATGCATTCCTTCAGATTGACCGAGGTGCGCCGCTCCTCGTCCATGATGCCGATCTTCACGGTATTGCGGGCAAGGCCCAGCGCCGCCTCGACCCGGGTGAATATCTCGTCGGTGAAGGCGACCTCCTCCGGCCCGTGCATCTTGGGCTTCACGACATAGACCGAGCCCTTGACGGAGTTCCGCACACCGCCGGTCTTCCCGATGTCGTGCATCGCGATGGCCACCGTGACCATGGCGTCCATCAGCCCCTCGAAGACCTCGGCGCCCGCGGCGTCGAGGATCGCCGGGTTGGTCATCAGATGGCCGACATTGCGCACAAGCATCAGCGCCCTGCCCTTGACGCTGATCTGCGACCCGTCGGGCGCGGAGTAGACGCGGTCGGGGTTCAGCCGCCGGGTCATCGTCCGGCCGCCCTTCTCGAACGTGTCCTGAAGGTCGCCCTTCATCAGGCCGAGCCAGTTGCCATAGGCCTCGACCTTGTCCTCGGCGTCGACGCAGGCGACGGAATCCTCGCAGTCCATGATCGCCGAGACGGCGCTTTCCATCTGCACGTCGGCAAGTCCGGCCTGATCCCGCGCACCGATGAAATGCGCCCGGTCGAACACCAGCTCGACGTGGAGCCCGTGGTTGCAAAGAAGCACCGCGTCCGGTGCCTTGGGATTGCCGCGGTAGCCCACGAACTTCTCGGGCTGGACGAGAGGCATGTCGTCGACGAGAAGCACGCCCTCCCTGACATGATAGCGCCGCACGTCGGCGTGGCTCGCGCCCTGGATCGGGAAAGCCTCGTCGAGAAAGACACGCGCCCGCGCCACGACCCGCGCCCCCCGACCCTTCTCGTAGCCGCCCTTCGGCGGCAGGGAGCCCATCGCGTCGGTGCCGTAGAGGCAGTCGTAAAGACTGCCCCAGCGGGCGTTCGCGGCGTTGAGCGCATAGCGCGCGTTCGTCACCGGCACGACGAGCTGCGGGCCCGGAACGGTCGCGATCTCGGGATCGGTGTTTTCGGTGCCGATCTCGAACGCGGGGCCTTCGGGCAGGAGGTAGCCGATCTCGCTGAGGAAGGCCTTGTAGGCTTCGTGGTCATGCGGCCGGCCGCGGTGGGCGACATGCCAGGCGTCGATCTTCGCCTGAAGGTCGTCCCGTTTCGCCAGAAGCGCCCGATTCTTCGGCGCAAGGTCGCGGACGATCCCGGCGAGGCCCTCCCAGAACACCGCGGGGGCGACGCCCGTCCCCGGCAACGCGCGTTCCTCGATGAAGGCGGCGAGTTCCGTCGCGACCTTCAGTCCGTTCCGTTCGACCCGCATCACCTGTCCTCCCGGTCCCCGCGCTCGGCACTCTGATCGCAAGGCCTAGCGAAAGGCGGGCGGCGCGGCAACGCTTGCGGGCCCGCGTCTTGATGGCAAATCCGAAAGGACCATTCGGATTTGAAAGTAAGCCAATTGACTAACTTTGGCTTGCGCGACTCGCCCTTTCGGAATAGTTAGGAACATACCTAAGCGATGAAGGCCCGATGAACCTCTCCCCCGGCCAGCTCGACACCCTCTTCCAGGCGCTCGGCGATCCGACGCGGCGGGCGATGCTGGAACGGCTGGCGCGGGGTCCGGCGACGGTCACGGAACTGGCGGCGCCCTTCGACATGGCGCTGCCCTCGTTCCTCGGCCATGTCCAGAGGCTGGAGGCCGCGGGCCTCGTCACCACCGCGAAGACGGGGCGCATCCGCACCGTCACCCTCGTTCCGGGGGCCTTCACCCCGGTGCGAAGCTGGCTCGACGACCAGCGCGCCCTCTGGGAGGGGCGCCTCGACCGGCTGGACGACTATGTAACCCGACTGATGAAGGAACGCGCAGATGGACCTCGATCCAAAGACTGACCTCAGTTTCACCCGCACCCTGGCGGTGCCGCGCCGCCTCGTCTGGGAATGCTGGACCTCGCCCGAGCATATCCCGCATTTCTTCGTGCCGCGCCCGCACCGGGTGACCGCCTGCGACCTCGACCTGCGCGTCGGCGGGCGCTTCAACACCACCTTCGAGGTCGAAGGCAACCTGATGGAGAACCACGGCGTCTATCTGGAGGTGGTGCCGCAGGAACGGCTGGTCTTCACCGACGCCTACCGCGAGGGGTGGAAACCCGCGCCCGACCCGTTCATGACCGCGCTGCTGCTCCTCTCGGATACGGCCGACGGCGGCACCACCTATACCGCCATCGCCCGCCACCGCTCGGCCGAGACGGCCGAACAGCACAAGGCGATGGGCTTTTTCGACGGCTGGGGCACGGTGGTGGATCAACTGGAGGAATATGCCCGGGGGCTGATGAAATGACCGGGGCCCCCGAAGATCGCACCATGATGCTGGAACGGGTGATCGCCGCCCCCGTCGCGGCGGTCTGGGCGGCCTGGAGCGACCCGGCCGCACTGCCCAGATGGTGGGGTCCCGATGGTTTTTCCTGCCGGACGAAGCGGATCGACCTCAGGGCGGGGGGCGAATGGGTCTTCGACATGATCGGCCCGGATGGCACCGTCTGGCCCAACCACCACCGCTACAGCCGCTTCGACCCGGTGGGCGGCATCGCCTACACGCTCCTTTGGGGCGAGGACGGACCGAAGCACGCCGACGCCTCGGCGCGGTTCGAGGATATCGATGGCAGGACCAGGGTCACGCTTTCGATGACCTTCGTCACCGCCGAGGAATACGAGACCGCAAAGGGCTTCGGGGCGGTGGAACTGGGGCTACAGACGCTCGGCAAGCTTGCCGCGCACATAGGCGCGGCCTGAGCGGTTGCGGTGGGTGGGCGGAGGACCTAACCTCCGCCACCGAACCAATCCCGAGGCCCCCGATGAAAGACGAAGCCCCGCAGCCGACCCGGCTTGCCGACTACGCCCCCTACCCGTTCAGCGTGACTGGCGTCGATCTGATCTTCCGTCTTTCGCCCACCGCCACGCGCGTCCTGTCGCGGATCGGCTTCGCGCCCAATCCGGCGCGGCCGGGGCGGCACGACCTCAGGCTCGATGGCGAGAAACTCGCGCTCCTCTCGGCGCGGATCGACGGTCGCGCCGTGACGCCCGCCGAGGACGCGGCCGGCCTGACCGTCGCGGCCGACGACCTGCCCGACGG
>NZ_JAYRTX010000057.1:0-21822 GCF_041919395.1 Albidovulum sp. | reverse complement strand
CCCTGCCCGCCCATGCCTTCATGTGGCGTGCGGCCGAGGACACGGCGCATGACCTCCATGGAAGGCTCGCCGTCGTGCCCATGGTGCTGGAGGCACGCGGGCTCGACGTGACGCCGGGGATGATCGGAATCTTCGAACGCGCCGGCGAGGCTGCGGCCGTCGCGGCCCTGCGCACGATCTACGCCGAGGAAGTCGGTCATGTCGCCTACGGGGTGAAGTGGTTCAACTGGCTTTGCGGACGCGACGGGCTCGACCCGAAGGAGGTCTTTCACGCCCTCGTCCGCAGGTATTTCCATGGGCCCCTGAAGCCCCCGTTCAATACCGAAAAGCGCGCCGAGGCGGGACTGCCGCCAGATTTCTACTGGCCGCTCGCCGACGAGGTGGCCGAGGCGCCGGGCACCGCCGGCTTCCGCTAACCCGAGGGAAACCCACGACATGCGCCATGCCCGGTCGGCGAGAATCTGCCGAAACCGGCGGCTTCCGGCCCGACAGTCGGCGGCGGCCGGCTTAATCCTTGCCCGTCGCAGAGACGGACGCTAATCCCGAACCAGCGGGACCTGTGGGGATGGGTCCGGCCAAATGCGATAACGACTACGGGGGATCGGCGTGCCAGCGCGACTCATCGGCCGTTTCAACGCTGCCTTGGAAAGACGTATTCCGGAACAGCGCCTGTTCCTGCGATCGGACTCCGAGACGCGCTTCATCCGGCTGAGGCCGGTCACCCAGGCCGTCGCGATGGCGGGCTTCTCGCTTCTCCTGGCCTGGACGATCGTCGCCACGGCGATCCTCCTCATGGATTCGATCGGCTCGGGCAGCGCCCGGGAACAGGCGCGGCGCGAACAGGCCAACTACGAGGCCCGCCTCGATGCGCTCTCGGTCGAGCGCGACCAGCGGGCCCAGGAGGCGGTGGCGGCGCAGGAGCGCTTCGCCCTTGCCATGCGGCAGGTATCGGCGATGCAGTCGGCACTCCTTGCCTCGGAAGAACGGCGCAAGGAACTGGAAACCGGAATCGGCGTGATCCAGGCGACGCTCCGGCGGACGATGGGTGAACGCGACCAGGCGCTTGCCCGCGTCACCGAGCTGGCGGCCGTTGCCTCCGAGGGGCCGCAGACCGCCGCCAGCGCGGCGCCTTCCGGCGCCGATGTGGCCGACACGCTGGGCGTGCTCACGGCCGCCCTCGGACGTACCGCCGCCGAACGCGACGCGATGGCCGAACTGGCCGACGCGGCGAAGTCCGAGGCCGACGAAGTCGCCTACGAGAAACGTCTTCTGGAAGAACGTCACGACGAGATCTTCGCGAGTCTCGAGGAGGCGGTCACGATCTCGATGGCCCCGCTCGACAAGATGTTCTCTTCCGCGGGCCTCGATCCCGACGATCTCATCGAACAGGTGCGCCGTGGCTACTCGGGCCAGGGCGGCCCGCTCGGGCCCCTCGTCCCGCCGGTCGCCGCGGGCAGCGACGACAGCGCGGAGCGTGCCGGCCGCATCCTCGAAGGCCTCGACCGGATGAATCTCTACCGGCTCGCGGTCGAGAAGGCACCCTTTGCCATGCCGCTCAAGACCTCGTTCCGCTACACCTCGGGCTTCGGGCGCCGCTGGGGCCGGGCGCACGAAGGCATCGACATGGCCGGCGCCCTTGGCTCGCCCGTCTATGCCACCGCCGAAGGCACGGTCGTCCACGCCGGGTGGGAATCGGGCTACGGCAACATGGTCGAGATCCGGCACGAGTTCGGCCTCGCCACCCGCTATGGGCATCTTTCAAAGGTGCGCGTGGAGGTCGGCCAAAGGGTCTCGCGCGGCGACAGGATCGGTGATATGGGGAATACTGGCCGCTCTACTGGCACCCATCTCCACTACGAGGTGCGCACGGGCGGCACTGCTGTGAACCCGATGACGTTTATCAAGGCGGCGAACAATGTTTTCTAAGAGCAGGATCAACGAACCCGGACCCAAATCGGCGGCGCCGACCGAACAGCCGAAGGCGCCCGAACCTGCTGCGCCGAAACCCGCCTTCGACTACCTGTCCTCCGCCCCCAAGCCGAAGCCCGGCGCTTCGGTCCTGTCGGCGGACCTGACCATCACCGGCAACGTGAAGACCTCGGGCGACATCCAGATCGAAGGCGTGGTCGAGGGCGATATCCGCGCGCATCTGCTGACCGTGGGCGAAAGCGCCACGATCAAGGGCGAGATCGTCGCGGACGACATCGTGGTGAACGGCCGCGTGATCGGCCGGGTGCGCGGCCTCAAGGTGCGACTCACCTCCACCGCGCGGGTGGAAGGGGACATCATCCACAAGACGATCGCGATCGAAAGCGGCGCGCATTTCGAAGGCTCTGTGCAGCGTCAGGAAGATCCGCTGTCGACGGGTGCCCCGAAGCTCACCGTGGCGCCGACAACCGCCGCGGGCAACTGACGCAAGCGTGATTGTCGTGAGTGCCGGGGCGGTTCCGCCCCGGTTTTTCCTTTTCCGCGGGGGTCGGCGCCCGGGTGGCCGGCGCATCAATCCTGTTTCCGTCTGGACCTCAGGGCGCGCAGCCGGCTCAGCACCGGCTTGACGTCAAGCCCGATCACGAGAACGCCAAGCGGGATCATCCAGAACCCGAGCACCGGCAGGAACCCCACGATCCCCCCCGCGACGAGGCAAAGACCGAGAAGCGTCCGCACCCCGGGCGGCACGCGCCGCCGGATCCGGACGAGAATCCGCTTGAGCCGCGCCTTGAGGGATTTCCAGCTGTCCATCCGGCCCATATGGAGCGAATCGCACAGGCCGGAAAGCCCCCGCGACATCCGCCGCGCCCTTTCCCCCGTCCGCCTTGCTCACGCCGCAGCCGCCGCCCCCGCCGGATGCGCTGCGGCAACCGCGATCCTGCGCGGCACCACCCGGAGCGCCCGGAGCGCGTTCAGGATCACCGCCACGTCGATCACCTCCTGCAGGAGCGCACCCTCCACCGGTTGCAGGTATCCGAGCGCCGCCGCGACCATGCCGAGGACGGAAAGGCCGATCCCAGCGACCACGCTCTGCAGCGCGATGCCGCGGGCGCGCCGCGCGATCTCCATTCCCGCGCAGAGACGGTCGAGGCGGTCGACGAGCAGCACGACCTCGGCCGCCTCGGCCGAAGCCGCGGCGCCCCGCGCGCCCATCGCCACGCCGACATCGGCCGCCGCCAGCGCCGGGGCGTCGTTCACCCCGTCGCCCACCATCATCACCGGCCCGTCCTTCCGCTCGGTCAGGACGAGAAGCACCTTCTGGTCGGGCTTCAGTTCTGCCCGGAGCGCGTCGAAGCCGAGCCCGCGGGTGACATGCTCGGCGACGTCGGCGCGGTCGCCGGTGGCGAGAAGGATGCGCCCCACGCCCTCCTGCCGCAGCGCCTGCAGCGTTGCTGCCACGTCGGGACGGAGCGGGTCCGCCATCACCAGCCGCGCGGCGAGACGGCCATCCACCGCCACGGCGACGAGCACGGCGCCGACCGCCCCCTCGGGCGCGGGCTCCGGCTCGAGGCCGAGCCGCTCGCGCACGAAGCCGTGGCCGCCGACCACGACGGCGCGGCCCTCCACCCGCCCGGCGACCCCCTCGCCCGGAATCTCCGCGACCTCCGACGGCACCGGCAGCGCGAGCCCCCGCGCCACTGCGGCGGCGACCACCGCCTGCGCCACGGGATGTTTCGAGGCCTGCTCCAGCGCGGCAGCGAGCCGCAGGATCTCCGTCTCCCCCGCGCTGCCAAGCCGCTCGATCGCCACGATCTGCGGCCGCCCGTCCGTCAGCGTCCCGGTCTTGTCGAGGATGAGCGTGCGGATTCGCGCCATCGCCTCCAGTGGCTTGGCGCCCTTCACCAGCACGCCGTACTCCGCCGCCCGGCTGAGGCCCGCCACCAGCGCCACCGGCACGGCGAGGATGAGCGGACAGGGCGTCGCCACCACCAGCACCGCCACGGCCCGAACCGGATCGCCAGTCCCCCACCACGCCGCCGCCGCTATCGCAACCGTGACAGCCAGAAATCCCAGCGCCCAGCGGTCCGCCAGCCGCGCCATCGGCGCACGCGAGGCCTGCGCAGCCTCCACGAGGCGGACGATCCCGGCATAGGTGCTCTCCTTCGCCCGCCGCGTCGCCAGAAGGTCGAAGGCCTCGCCCGAATTGGTCGATCCGCTCATCGCCTCGTCACCGGCGGCGAGGCGCACCGGCAGCGACTCGCCGGTCAGTGCCGACGTGTCGAGGAAGGCCGAACCGGCCGCCACAGTCCCGTCGACCGGCACCACATCGCCCTGCCGGATCAGAAGCCGGTCGCCCGGCGCGATGGCATCGAGCGCGACCTCCTCCAGCGCGCCGTTGCGGTGGCGCGTGGCGCTGCGCGGCACGCGCGCAAGAAGGCCGGCCATCTCGCGCCGCGCCCGCCCCTCCGCGAAGCTCTCGAGGAAGGTACCGCCGGCATACATCACAGCGACGACCGCGGCCGCCAGCGCCTCGCCGGTGGCCAGTGCCGCCGACATGGAAAGCGCCGCGAC
The DNA here is from genome assembly GCF_041919395.1 of Albidovulum sp. Taxonomy (NCBI): domain Bacteria; kingdom Pseudomonadati; phylum Pseudomonadota; class Alphaproteobacteria; order Rhodobacterales; family Paracoccaceae; genus Albidovulum; species Albidovulum sp. The sequence continues at coordinate 17,322 of NZ_JAYRTX010000057.1, read as the reverse complement.
GATGTCGAGCCCGACATCCCCGCGCCTGAGGCTCTCGACGATCTCGCGGACGAGCGTGCCGAGGACCGGCAGGACGCCGAGGCTCCAGACAAGGGCCGCGAGGTCCGCCCGCCCGGTGAGGCGCAAGCCGAGACCGGCCAGAAGCCCGCCCAGCGCCACGGCGATCAGCGCCACCTTCCAGCCTTCGCCCGGCGCACGCTCCATCTGTGCCTGTTTCCTTCCGCCCGCCGCGCCCACGCGTCGCAGCCTGCCACGCCGGCGGGATCATCGCCCGCCCACGCAGCGGCGTCGAGTCTCCGGACGTATCCGCGCGCCCTTGCCGCACCCGGGCCTGCCGCGCCAGACCATCGCGCCGCGCCGGCCGCGACGCAGCCCGGCAACAGCCGGCGGACTTGCCGCCGGCCCCGGCACCACTGGCGTTGCGGCCCGCGGCTCTTTCTCCCATCATCGACGCGGCAACGGCGTGCGGAAGGCTCCCATGAAACCGATCCTCGTCCTGAACGGACCCAATCTGAACCTCCTCGGCACACGCCAGCCCGAGATCTACGGGCGCGAAACGCTGGCCGACGTCGAGGCGCTCTGCGCCGCCACCGCGGCGGCGCACGGCCTCTCGGTCACCTGCCGGCAGTCGAACCGGGAATACGAACTCATCGACTGGGTGCAGGCGGCAAGAAGCGAAAATGCCGCCATCGTCATCAATCCCGGCGCCTTCAGCCATACCTCGGTCGCCCTCCTCGACGCGCTCAACGCCTTCGAGGGGCCGGTGATCGAGGTCCATATCTCCAACATCCACAAGCGCGAGCCCTTCCGCCACCATTCCTACGTCTCCAACCGTGCCGAGGCGGTGATCGCCGGCGCGGGGGTTCAGGGCTACGCCTTCGCCGTCGAACGGGCGGCACGACTCCTGAAGGGATAAGGCCCATGGAGATGCCCGGGAACCGCTTCAAGGCCCGCCTCGCAGCGGGCGAGCTTCAGTTCGGTCTCTGGTCCACGATCCCGGAGCCCACGGCGGTGGAGGCGCTTGCGGGCGCCGGCTTCGACTGGATGGTGCTCGACACCGAGCACACTCCCGTCGAGGTCGCGGCGGTCCTGCCGCTCCTGCAGGCGATGGCACCCTGGCCGACCGCACCTGTGGTGCGGCCGAGCGTCAACGACACAGCGCTCATCAAGCGCCATCTCGACCAGGGCGCACAGACCCTTCTCATCCCCTACATCCAGAGCCGGGCCGAAGCCGAGGCGGCGGTCGCCGCCACCCGCTACCCGCCCACCGGGGTCCGCGGCGTGGCCGGCACGATGCGGGCGGCAGGCTACGGGCGGATCAGCGGCTACCACGGAAAGGCCGACGCCGAAGTCTGCCTCCTCCTCCAGGTCGAGACCGCCCTCGCCCTCTCGCGGCTCGAGGACATCGCGACGACCGAGGGGGTGGACGGCATCTTCATCGGCCCTGCCGATCTCGCCGCCTCGATGGGCCGCCCGGGCCAGACCGGCCATCCGGAGGTGCGCGCGGCCGTCCTCGACGCCGTCGCCCGGCTCGGGCGGCTCGGGCGGCCGGCGGGGCTTCTGACCCAGGACGAGGCATTCGCACGGGCCTGCATCGACGCCGGCGCCCGCTTCGTCGCCCTCGCCGTTGACATGTCGCTCCTCGTCGGCGCCGCCGACGCGCTCGCCGCCCGCTTCCGCGCCTGACCGGCGCAATCCGCCCTCACAGAGGTGTGGAAACCTTCGCCGGATGCCTCCCGGGGCCGACCGGTCAGGCGTTCTGGCGGCGGTTGTGCAGGATGGAGGAAACGAGCGCGACGCCGATGAAGGCAGAGCCCAGCACGCCCGTCACCAGTTCGGGGATATGCCAGAGCGTCTGGGCGAACATGATCATGCTCAGGACGAGGATCGAGTAGAACGCCCCGTGCTCCAGGTAGCGAAACTCCGACAGCGTCTTGCGTTCCACCAGCATGATCGTCATCGAGCGGACATACATCGCGCCGATGCCGAGGCCGATGGCGATGAGGAAGAGGTTGTGGGTCAGAGCGAAGGCGCCAATCACGCCGTCGAAGCTGAACGAGGCGTCGAGCACCTCAAGGTATAGGAACGCGCCGAGCCCGCCTGCCGCCGCCGTGCGCGCCGCCTCGCGCTGGTCAAGGACATGGCCGAGGACCTCGACCGCGAGAAAGGTCAGGAGCCCCCCCACCGAGGCGAAAAGGAACGGGCCGACCTCCTCGCCCGGCATCACCGAGGCGAAAAGCATCACGACAACGAGGACGAAGGCGATCTCGAGCCCGCGGACAGAGGCACAGCGGCGAAGCTGGCATTCGAGCGCGCGGATCCAGTCCACCTCCTTGCCCTCGTCGATGAAGTAGCGCAACGCCACCATCATCAGGAAGGTCCCGCCGAAGGCCGCGATGGACAGATGCGCCCCCGCGATGATCTCGGCGTATTCGTCGGGACGCAACGCCGCCAGTCGCAGCGCCTCCCAGGGGCCGATGCCCGCCGCCACGACGACGATGAGCAGCGGGAAGATGATCCGCATGCCGAAGACGGCGATGAGTATGCCCCAGGTCAGGAAGCGGTGCTGCCAGACCGGCGTCATCTGTTCCAGCTTGTTGGCGTTGACGATGGCGTTGTCGAAGGAAAGCGAGATTTCCAGGATCGCCAGCACCACCCCGATGAGGAAGAAGCTCGTCGCGCCGGCCAGCCCGTGCCCGTATCCCCAGCCGAGCCAGAAGGCGAGCGCGAGGCCCGCCGCCGTGAACAGGAAGGCCCAGCGGAAATAGTGGATGGCAGTGGACATGAAGGGCTCCGTTCCGGCCCTGCAGGGGCCGATGGGGTTAGCCGCGACATAGGGGGGCGGGCGGCAAAGAGCAAGGCGCGCGCGCCGGACGACACCGGCGCGGGCCCTGAATCGTGCCCGCGCGACAACATTGGGCCGCCGCGACAAGGGCCGCGAATTGTCATCCCCGCGCCGCAAAGGCGCCCCGTTTGCCGGGCATACCGGTACCTGTCAGCCGAGGAGGTTACGATGGACTTTGTTTCCCAGTTCTCTTTCGATGAAATCGCTGCCAGCCTGCTGGCCTGCCTCGTGATCCGCGAGCTGATGATCCTCGCGCTCCCCGACCATATCGCCGGCCCCGGCGGCTGGCTCGTCGATACCGGCGAGGAAGAGGTCTGAACCGCGACCTCGCAATCCCGCGCGGGATCGTGCCCGTGCGGGTAGCCAATTGCTCCGGAATGTGATCTTTCTGCCGCCGCGGCGACCGCCCTCATGCGGTCCGGGACATGGCAGCGGAACCGGGCATGGATATCATCACGCCAGACGGGAGCGGCGAGGGGCGCGACGGAAAGCGGGCCTTCCGCGCGGCGCTCGGGCGCTACGCCACCGGGGTGACCGTGGTCACGACGCAGACCGCGAAGGGACCCGTGGGCATTACCGCCAACAGCTTCACCTCGGTCTCGCTCGATCCGCCGCTCGTGCTCTGGTGCCCGGCGAAAGCCTCGGCACGCTTCACCGCCTTCACCGAGGCTGGGCATTACGCTATCCACGTCCTCGCAGCCGATCAGCTCGACCTCTGCCACCGCTTCGCGCGCGCGGGCGGCGACTTCGCGGGGCTCGACCCCGGCGCGACACCCGAGGGGCTGCCGCTGCTCCCCGGTTGCCTGGCCCGCTTCGACTGCGCGGCCCATGCCGTGCATGACGGCGGCGATCACGCGATCCTCGTCGGCCGGGTGCTGCGCGCCTTCGTTCGCCAGGGCACGCCACTTCTCTTCTGGCACGGCCGCTACGGCGACTTCCTCCACCGCGACTGAGCCGGCATCAGCCCCGCAGGAAGACCGCGAGGTCGCCGACGTCTGTCCCGGTCGGCCCGCTCCGGTAGACCGCGCCGATCCATTCCAGGACCTCGGCGGCGCGGCCGCGGCTACGCGCCTCCTCCGCGTCGATCCCGGCCGCGCCGAGCTCCTCGAGCGTATCGCTGTCCACCACGACCCCTGGGGCAAGACCCGCCGCGCCGCCGCCGTCGCTGGCTGTCAGGAGAAGCACCCAGGGCCCGGCCAGGCGGCGGTCGCGCGCCAGCATCGCAAAGCGCAGGCCGAGGTCCGCATGCCGCGGCCGGGCTGCGCCTGCGACGAGCGGCGCCCGGAGCGTGAGCGCCGCGACGCCCGTTCCGCCGACCGGCGCGTCGGTCTCCGGGCCGGGAAGAAGCGCGCCCTGGGGCGTGGACTCCAGCCCGAAGGTGCAGCCCGCCCCCGGCCCGACGCCCGCGGCAAGCGCGAAAAGCTCGTGCACGATCTCTTCCGGCATGCCCTGCAAGGGCCGCGCCACGGCGCGGACGCCGCAATCCGCCATGGCCGAGACCGCGAGCGCATTCGACGCCACGACCCGCAGCCGCGGCCGTGCGCCTTCCCGCGCTGCCGGCACCGGCGCCGCAAGGCGGTCCAGCACGCGGACCGGCAGACGTTCCCAGAGCCCGTAGAGTTCGAGGAGCGCCCGCGCCGTCACCCGGCTGCCGAGCGGCGGGGCGAACATGCCTCCGGCAAGCCGCCTCGGGTCGGCTCCGCCCTCGGCGTCCGCGACGGCGAGCGCCGTCACCCTGGAGCCGGCGAGCAGGGCCGCGAGCCCGCCGCCCTCCAGCCGCGAAAGCTGCTGGCGGACGAGCAGGACCTCGTCCGCTCCCGCGCCGGCACCGCGCATGAGCCCCTCGACCGCAGAGAGGTCGGCGAGCGTGGCGGCGCCTGCCGGTGCCGGCAGCATCCGCGCCGCCCCGGCCGACAGAAGAACGAGCGCCGCGTCCTCCGGCCCGAGGCGGGCAAGCGCCGCCTCCGCCGCCTCGGCGGCACGCAGGCCCGCGGGGTCCGGGTCAGGCCAGCCTGCCGCGAGAACGCGCGCGCCCTCGACCGGTCGGGCGGCGACGGGATCGGTGACGATCAGCGTCTCGCAGGGGCCGAGATGGCCGCGCGCCGCCAGGGCCATCTCGCGGGCGAACCGGCCAGCCGCGAAGATGAAGCGCCGGCCTCCGGGTCCGGGCGCCGCAACAGGACCTGTGAGAAGTGTCCGCAGAACCGCCTCCCCCGCCGCCGAAGCAGCGAGCCCGGCCGCAACGATGCGGCGCGCCTCGGCACGCAGGATCCCGATCTCAGCCCCCATCGCCGCGAAGGATCGCCGAGCGCGGGGCTTACGTAAAGTCATCTGCTGGCGCCCGGTGAACCGGTCGGCGCAACTCCGCCGCAACGTCGCGCTGCGCCGAAGCGCCGCAGGGCTGGCGCCGCGGCCGTGTTTCGCCTACATTTCGTCGAAAATCAGGATGACCATGCCCCTGAGCGAGCCGCACCCCCGTTTCGACCCGACCGGCCTTCCGCCGCAGTGCGCCGTCGCGCCCGCGGAAATGCTGGCACGCGCGGACGAAGCCTCGAACTTCCTCAAGGCGCTGGCGCACGAAGGGCGGCTGATGATCCTGTGCCACCTTTCCACGGGCGAGAAATCGGTGACCGAACTCGAAATCCTGCTCGCCTCGCGGCAGGCGGCGGTCAGCCAGCAGCTCGCCCGTCTCCGCCTCGAGGGCCTCGTCGCTGCCCGCCGTGACGGCAAGGCCATCTACTACTCGCTCGCCGATACCCGGGCCGAACGGCTCGTCGCGACGCTTTACGACATCTTCTGCAAGGATGCCGCGGCCGAGTGACGGCGCGCAGTCGGAAGCGACGGGGGGACTGCGGCGTGGTGCCCCGATACAGCAACGAAATGCTTAATAAATGGGTATCAAGGTGCATCGAACACAGTCTAGGTGTTTGATCCCACGGTTTGATGGCGCGATCCTTTCACAGGAATGGAAGGAAGCAACATGGGACAAGTTCGTCATGGGAGCGCCACGACCACGTTCGCCGTCACGGATGCCGATTGGCGCCCGATCCGCTTCTTCATGACTGCAGGACAGGTCAGTGACTACACGGGAGCCGCCGCTCTTCTCGATAGTTTGCCGAAGGTGGGCTGGTTGCTGGCCGACCGCGGAAACGATGCCGACTGGTTCGGGGATGCGTTGAAATACAAGGGGATACGTCCTTGCATCCCCGGTCGGAAGTCTCGCGGCATGGCCGTCCGATACGACAAGCGACGGTACCGGCGCCGCAACCGGATCGGGATCATGTTCGGTCGGCTGAAGGACTGGCGCAGGCTCGCAACCCGCTACGACAGGTGCGCCAAGACCTTCCTCTCAGTCGTCGCCCTCGCCGCTACCGTCATGCTCTGGCCTTGAGGATCAATGAGTCTGGAGCCTAGCGACCACGCCGGATGAGATATCCTCGTACCTCACCTGGTCGCCGTCGCCGCCACCAGTCCCACCGTCGATAAGGTCATTGCCGGCGCCTTCACGGAAGAAGTCAGAATCGTCGCCGCGAAAGAGGATGTCATTGGACAATGACAGGGGCGGCGGCACAACGGCATTAATTGGCGGAGCCTATTCCGGTTCTGCTCGCGCATGGCCAACATCCACCGGTTTGTTGCCATCTTTCGGGCGCATTTTCTGACGACTGTGTCGGATAGTTGACGGCCTTCGGGCTGTGCATTTCTGTCACCATTCACCCAGGGAACAGAATTGGACCAGTCGGCGAACATAGGAGTTGTCGGTCAACTCGATTCCTTCGGGGACGAATTGTCGCCGGGGACGGTATTGTGCGGCGGGCAATACACGATCGAATCCTATCTGAATTCCGGCGGGTTCGGGATCACATACCTCGCGCGCGACAGTCTTGGCCGCAAGATCGTCATCAAGGAGTGCTTTCCCGGAGCGATCTGCTGCCGCACGCGGAGTACGGTGCGACTTCGCTCGAAAGGCAGCGCGCCGGAATTCAGCAAGATACTCGACCTGTTCGAGAAGGAAGCCCGCGCCCTGTCGGAGCTTCAGCATCCCTACATCGTCGGGGTTCACCAGATCTTCAAGGACAACGACACCGCCTACATGGCGCTGGACTTCGTCGACGGGCGCGACCTGCTCCACGTGATCGAGGCGGAGCCGGGCCGACTGACCCCCAAGGAGATCAAGGAACTGCTGATCAAGGTGCTCGATGCCGTTGCCTACATGCACGACCGCGACATCCTTCACCGCGACATTTCCCCCGACAACATCCTGCTCGAACCCGACAATTCGCCGGTCCTCATAGATTTTGGCGCGGCACGGGAAAGTGCGACGCGCGTGAGCCGGGTTCTCTCGAAGGTTCTGACCGTCAAGGACGGCTATTCGCCCCAGGAACTCTACCTTGCCGGAAGCGAGCAGGCGTTTTCCAGCGATCTTTATGCGCTGGCCGCGACGTTCTACCATCTCGTTTCGGGACAAGCGCCGCCGAGCAGCCAGGTACGGCTGGCAGCGGTAGCGAAGAACCTGAAGGACCCGCTGGAGCCGCTGACCCCGGTGAAGATCAGGGGTTATGACAGCTTTTTCCTCGACGCCATCAACCGCTGCCTCAGCATATTCCCGAACGAGAGGCTCCAGAATGCAGCGGAATGGCGCGACCTCATCGACACCCAGCGGCGACAGCTGCGCTTGCTGGAAGAGGCGCGAAACGACCGCGAAATGGAGAAGCGCATCGCCCAGCTCGTCCAGGACTCGCAGCGTCAGTTGCAGTTAGAGTCGCCCGCGGAGCATTTCGCGCTGCCGCCTGAAACCTCCGCCCCGAAACCTGCTCCGGGCATGACATCCCGGCGGGTTTTCTCGGCTGCGGGTCACCTCAGCGCCGGTGCGCCGCTTGACGAGGCGGCACCCGATCTGGCCGAACCGGAGCCGGAAACCGGTGCGGACATCCCCGTTTCCTCGATGTGGAATGTCGTCCCGCTGGATGAACCTGCCGACGACATTGAAACCGACGAGGCCGAAATTCCCGAACGGCAAGAGACCGTGCTCGGCCGGTTCTTCGCCGGTTCGTACATCTTCCGCGTTTTCGGGGCCACCCTCGGCCCGAAGCTGAAAGAGGTGAGCAGGTGAGATATCTGAGAGACGTCATCGTACGCAAGCGGCCGCTGCCTTCGCCCGCGCCCCCAAGCGACGCCGAAGGATCGGAACAGGTTTCAGACTTTTTCGATCTCGATGCCGTGCGCGAAAGACTCCAGGAACTCGAAGGCGCCGTGGAACCGACGCCTGAAACACCTGCCGCTCTGCCGCAATTGGAGAGACGCGGCCCGGTCGGCGCGACGACCGAGTCCCCCCCGAAGAAGCAGATATGGGACATAGAAGACGCCGACCGCGACGACGGTGCCGCGCAGCCGGCACAAGCGCAGACACGGCGCGCCGCCGCTGACGAGCCTTCGGAAGCAGCGCCGATTGCGCGAGTTCGCATCGGGTCGGATCAAGACCTGAACAAGAGTCCCGCAGCCACAGCCGCGGCGCGGGTGAAGACCCGGATCATCGGATTCCACGCGGGCGGCGTGAAGGACGACGTGTTCGCCGCGGAACGGGCGGCACCGGCGGCGAAGGGGCGGTTTCCGGCCGGCTGGCTCGTGATTGTCGACGGCCCCGGACGGGGCACGTCGTTCATGATCGGTGCAGGCGTCTCGACCATCGGTCGCGGCGCCGACCAGACGGTCTGCCTGGATTTCGGCGACACCAGCATCTCGCGCGATAACCATGCCTCGATCGCCTACGACGACGAACAGAACCGGTTCTTCGTGGGCCACGGCGGCAAGTCGAACATCGTACGCAGGAACGGGACTCCCGTTCTGGCCACCGAAGATCTCGCTGATGCCGACCTGATCCGGATCGGCAAGACGACACTTCGTTTCGTGGCCCTCTGCGGACCCGATTTCACCTGGGGCTCGACGGAAGACAGGCAGGACACCGATGCCCCGGAAAGCTGAGATCGAAATCGACGCGGCCTCCGCGCTCGACCGAGGCGCAAGGTCGCGTCAGGAGGACGCGCTCGCGACCTCGTTTGCACAGGGTGCCGAGATCGGATTCGCGGTGCTGTCGGACGGCATGGGCGGACATGCCGCAGGCGACGTGGCGAGCCGGATCATCGTCGCCGAGATCTTCGCCGATCTGACGTTGCGGATTGCGGATCCAGACTTGTCCGAAACCGACATACCGAAGTTGCTTCGCAGTGCAATGAATGTCGCCAACCACCGCATCCGCGCGCGGATCAAAGCGGCGCCCGAGACCGCTGGCATGGGCGGCACGGTGATTGTGGCCGTGGTTCTGGCGGGCCGTCTCTATTGGATATCGGTCGGGGACTCGCCGCTCCTTCTTTATCGCGACGGCCGACTTACCCGTCTCAATGACGATCATTCGATGGCGCCGCAGATCGACCTGATGGTCAGGAAGGGCCTTATCGACCCGGAAATCGGCCGCAACCATCCGCAGCGAAATTGCCTCACGTCCGCCCTGACCGGTGATGAAATAACGGTGATCGATTGCCCGGATCGACCGTTTGCGCTGCAAAACGGCGACCTGGTACTGGTCGCCAGCGACGGGCTTCAGTTCCTCCCGGACGAAAGGTTGGAACTGGTTCTGGCGCGTGCGGCGGCCGAACATAGCGCTTCGATCGCCAGCGCCTTGATCGCTGAAGTCGCGGCCCTGGGCGATCCGGAACAGGACAACATCTCCGTGGTCGTTCTGAAGGCCTCCAACCCGACGCCTGAGCGGCGTCTGGCGGGTTGGCTCTCGCCTTCGACGATGCTGCGGGCGTGGAGCGGCGCGTTCTCCCCGGCGCGGCACCTCGGGACAAGGAGCTGACACCGTGGCATCGCTCGCGCCCAGCACCCGGAAGACACTGGAAGACCTCGAGGCCGTGCTCGCCTCCGCCGCACTCCCGCCGCGAATCGCCCGGAACTGCGAGTACCTCGTCGATAGGTTGCGCCGCCCGATCCGCGTGGGGCTGATCGGGTTTGAAGCAGAACAGCGCAAGCGCCTGCTCGCCGCCCTCCTCGGGACCGAAGTTCTGCCGGTGCGGATGGCCTGGCCGACCATGGAGATTGGCTTCGCAGAGCGAGCGCACACGAGGGCGACGTTGGCGGACGCGAGCACGCTCGCCGCCGATGGAATGCCGATCGGCGACCTCCTGGAGCGCGGTGCGGTCTTCCTGAAGGTCGGCGCCCCGCTTGGAGCGCTGCGGCGCGTGACGTTCCTCTATCTTGCAGCCGGCGAGGACGCGGCAGAGCAGTCGGCGGCACTCCGCTGGGCCGCGCGCCGGATGGATTTCGCCCTCTGGTGCACGCGGGACTTCTCCCCTCTCGAGGCTCGTATCTGGAACGAGGCCGCACGCGAGTTGAAGAACCACGCTTATCTGGTCGTCTTCGCACCACAACCCGAGGTTGGCGGTCTGCGCGACCGGATGCCGCCGGATTTCGAACGCGCGATATTCCTGCCGGGCGGCCCCGCCGCGCACGGAAGCGGCGCCACGGACATGCAGACCGGGGCGCAGCGGTTGCTCGGGCAACTCGTCGCCGACATCGATCAGGCGATTGCGGAAGACCTCGATGCGGCGCAGCTTCTCCTGCATCGGTGCGGTCAAGGGATCGTCACGGCAAAGCCAGAACCGCAACGGCACCCGGAGCCGTCGCCCGCCACGGCCAGTCGCCCGGCCCCTGGGCAGGCGGAACCGCCCGAGAGCACGGGAATTGCCGGCATGGTCGATCTCGTGTCCGAGCCGCTCATCTTTCTCAGGCGCATGTCACGCGACCTGTTCGAGGCGATGGAATGGCACGACGCGGACGCCGCCGACTGGGCGGGGGAAGTCCTGGGACGCTGCTGCGAGATTACCGACGGGCTTCGAGACCACGCAGCCGATTGGCCGGAGGACGAGGGTGCGGCCTGTGCGCTTCGGGCGCTCGTCGACGACGCCTCCGACATGGCGACGCTGCTGCAGATTGAGGGCGGCCCCGCGCAGGCATTGGATGCCGCCGCGTTGTTGCTCCAACTCCGTTCCGCATTCGAGGCATGTCTGGCCGGGCCCGGAATCCCCCTGAATTAAGGAGATCGACGATGAACGCCGAACCAAGAATCGCAGGGCAGGACGAAGCCACGTCCAAGGGCGAGTTGACCCGGTCGGCGTTTTCCAGGTTGCAGGCGTTTGCCGAGCGGATCCGCAAGCTCGAAACCGCCGTGGACGCGATTGCCGATGCAGGCGGGGACACTGCCCACGCGGCCACACGAAAGCTCAAGCGCCAGATCCGCAGCTTTGAGCCATCGGTCACGATGATCGGCCAGGTGAAGGCGGGCAAGACCACGCTGGTGAATGCGTTGGCCGGTTGGCCCGGCCTCCTGCCCGCCGACATCAACCCTTGGACCTCGGTGGTGACGTCACTTCACCTCGATCCCGCAACACGGAGCGGCTCGGGAAGGGCGAAGTTCCGCTTCTTCGACGAGGATGAATGGAGCCGCCTTCTCAACCGGGGGGGGCGCGTCGGTGAGCTCGCGGCCCGCGCCGGCGCGCACAAGGAGCTCGAGAAAGTACGGCGCCAGCTTGAGGAAATGCGCGAGAAGTCGCGCCAGCGGCTTGGTCGGAAGTTCGAGTTGCTGATGGGTCAGGAGCACGAATACGGCTACGTCGATCAGGAACTGGTGCAGCGATACGTCTGCCTCGGCGACGATCTCGGAAGCGACACCTCCGCCGACCAGAAACAGGGACGGTTCGCCGACATCACGAAGTCGGCCGATCTCTATCTCGGACAACCCGATCTGCCGCACCGTCTCTGCATCCGCGACACGCCCGGCGTGAACGACACGTTCATGATACGCGAACAGATCACCGTCAACGCCATCCGCGAGAGCCGGCTCTGCGTCGTGGTGCTTTCCGCGCATCAGACCCTGTCGACCGTCGACATGGCGCTGATCCGCCTGATCTCCAACATCCGGTCGCGCGAGGTGATCATCTTCGTCAACCGGATCGACGAGCTGAACGATCCCGTTCGAGAGTCGGAAGAAATCCGCAAGAGCATCGTAGCCACCCTCGAGGCCCTCAACGGTCCGACCGAAGCCGAGATCATTTTCGGCAGCGCGTTCTGGGCGGTTCACGCTCTGTCCCACGTCTACAAGGACCTCGGGAAGGCGAGTTCGAAGGCGCTGATCGAATGGGCAGAACACAAATTGCGCTCCGGCGTGGTGCCCGGAACGGTGCACGAGACGATCTGGAAGATCTCGGGTATTCCGGCGCTCTGCGAGGCGATCTCATCCCGGATCGATTCCGGCGAGGGTGCCGAGTTCGAGGAGCGCATCGTCCGTTCGGCGCGAAACATCGCAACCAGCATCGAGGCGTCGCGGCAGGTCGTGTCGAAGCGGATGGCAGACGATGCGGTTACGCCCGTGGCATCCGCAGACATCGGCCGCGAACTCGACATCATTGCCCGGCGCAACCTCGATCTTCTTGACGCGGAAATGGGCAAACTGATCTCGGGGCTCGAGAGCAGACTCATGGGCGCGCGGCGATCCTTCCTCGGTCGCGCCACAGCCTCGCTGATCCGCCACCTCGAGGACTATGGCGATCACGAGATATGGACATACGATCCGGCAGGCCTGCGGCTGCTGTTGAGCTCGGCCTATCGGGTCTTCGCAGCAAGGGCGGCGAATACGAGTGAGAAGGTCTTCGCCGCCACCGCTGCCGATATCCGGACCCTCTATGTCGGCGCGTTCCAGCTTTCCGAAGACGCCACAACGATCGAGGCCCCGGTGGTGCAGAACCCGCCTCCGCCGGTCATCCTCGGCAGCACCATCGCGCTCGATGTGAAGGGAAACTGGTGGACGAGCTGGTGGCGCCGCCGCAGGAGCTACCAGAATTTCGCCGAGGAGTACTCGGCGCTGATAGACGCCGAGATCGAGCCGTTCCTGGTCTCGCTTCGCGCCGATCACGCGGAGGTCTACGCCCATGCGGCACGGCAGATCCTCAAGGAATTCATCGACGCCCAGAGGGCACACCTGCTGGATCTCGCAAGCCAGACCGAAATCGGGGTCGACAAGCTTCGGCAACGCGCCGAAGCGGTCGCCATGGATCGGCGAGACGCGCTGAGCGAGACCGTGGTGTTCCTGTCCGAATTGAAACCGCGAAACGAATGGAGGGCTGCGGAATGACGGCCGAACTCAACTCGGCAAGCCCGGTGCTGCCGCGGAAACCCCGGGTCGTCCTGATGGGCGAGTTCAGCGCAGGCAAGAGCACGCTGGCGAACCTACTTCTTAACGAAACGTTTTCGCCCGTGCAGGTGACGGCGACACAGATGCCGCCGATCTGGTACGCGCAGGGCGACGCGCCCGCGATCCGCATCGCGGTGGACGGAACGGAAGAACCGCTCGACTCCGCGCCGCCCGACCTGGTTTCGGTCCGCAGCACCCGCGCAATCCGGAAGTTCGTGCAGGCCGACATTCTCGAAGCTTGCGACATCATCGACATGCCGGGCAGTTCCGACCCGCACATCACCGACGACATCTGGCAACGCATGTTGCCGCTCGCCGACGCGGTGATCTGGTGCACACCCGCTACCCAGGCTTGGCGTCAGTCCGAGGCGGCATTGTGGGAGGAAGCGCCCGGGCGCCTGTTCCCCTGCAGCCTGCTTCTGGTTACCCGCATCGACAAGGTTCTCTCGGCGGGAGACCGGCGGCGCGTGCTAAGTCGCGTGGAACGAGAAGCGGGGCCGTTGTTCCGGGAGGTGATTCCGGTTTCTCTCATCGAGGCCCAGCAAGCCGACGGTGATCCCGACGCCTTGCGATCATCGGGTCTGGAGGCGGTGCTGGCCGGGCTGGAGAAGATCATCGGGGACCTCGAGCCGGTGCTTGCCGGCAAGCCGCATACGGGCGCGTCCGACATCTTTGCTGTGGCGCAGACGGAAACGGATGACATTGACGCAGACGTCGGGGCGGCGGCCCCCGTGCAACTCCGTCCCGCACAGCATGAGGCCGCGCCCGAACGGCCTGTTGTCGCCGAGGCCAAGCCCGTCGAAGCGGCGCCGTCGGGGAGAGGCGAGCAAGCGCCTGTCGGCAGGATCGTACCCCGGCGGGTCGTGTTGCGCACCGGGGAGCAGGGTCAAAGCCGACGACAGCGGCTTCCTGCATCCGCTTCGTTGATCTAGCGGCTGCCCGGGGTTGTCGCGCCCGCCCGGTTGACGCAAGATTGCGCTCTCGAACCAGAGGATTGGTGCGACCCGCTGATGACCCCAACTGCGCTCAAAGCTTTTCGTCGCAAGCTCCCGGATTGCGACCTCGCGGTATATGTGGATCTCGGGTCGCGGACCGTTCTCAGCTGGGATGGCGCCCTTCATTTCCGGCAGGAACACCTCGACGTGCTTTGCGCCTGTGCAGCCGACCTGTTCGACTCGGCCCCCAAGGGGGATGGCCCGGTCGAACACGTGCTGTTCCTGTCACCGACGGGAAGTCGCACCTTCTTCAGGAACCTCGCCGATCCGAACGAAGCCCTGTGCTGCATCTGCGCGGCCGACATCGCCGTAGGTTCGCTGATCAATGCGGTCCGCGCAGCCCTTGCCGGCGAGGATCCTGCGAGATGAGCGATTTCGCGCGATTGAAGGAGATGCTTCGGCGTTCGGCGCGGGACGGAACGGCGCAACCGGGGCGCGTTCGATACGTAACCTGGTCTGACGGCCTTGCCGGCATCCTCGAACAGGTCGACATCGCGGTTGTTGGCCAGCGCCTGAACTTCGAGTTCGACGATGGGTCGCGCCTCGTCTGCGAGGCGTCAGGCCGCCGGCTGGTGCGCCTGCTCGCCCCGCCGCCCGCCGGGCTGACGGCCGAACACATGGCGCTGTTCGGACGCGACGAACTTTCTGTCGGCGACGTCCACGGGCTTTCCATTCTCCTCCGCGGGCTCTGTGAAAGAAGCGCCGGGTTCGCTGCCACTGCGGAACCGCTCGGCGAAGCGGCCGGCCCGGTGCGGGGCGGCGTCGATCCGGGCGCCATCGCCGAGGCAGCGGGCCTGCCCGGCGAGGCAATGCCCGGCACGGGCGAAGGCACGGCGCAAGAGGCGCTCCTCGAAGGACTCCAGCCATTGTTGCAGGCCGTGGTCGTGGTCGAAGGCGAGGAGGCCGCGCTGGCCCAAGGCGAGGGCGATGACGCGGCGCGTCTCGTCGACTGGGTCGAGAACGCGCTTACGAAACTGCTGTCGCCCGCGTTTCCGCTGCTCGGAACACTCGAGACGAACGGTATCCTGGTTTTCGCCTTGCCCGAAGGAGCCGGACGACACTTGATGGTGTCGGGCCGGCGCGGCCAGCTCCTGGTCGCAACGATCAAGGGCTGCGACGTGGCGGCTACCGTTGATCTGTGGCGGAGATCCTGTCAGGGCAATTTGGTCCGAGGCGGGGGCGTGCCAGTCGACAGCGTCCGCTCCTGACCAAATCCAGGCCCTTCGAGCGGTCAGGACATCGCCCGAAATCACCCGCCGGGCGGCGCAGAAATCACACCACGCGCGTGGACACTAACAAGACCCGCGACAGCGCTGAGCCGCTGGAGAAGCCGCAGCGCAGGGCGTTCTCGTCCAGGCCGAGATCGGTGTGCCTCGCAAGGTCGCGCGCCCGGGCGTGGCGCAGGGATTGCCGGTAGCGGGCGGGCGACTGGCCGAGGTCGCGCTGGAACCGCCGGTTGAGGCTGCGTTCCGACAGGTTGGCGCCGCGGGCCAGTTCGGCCCGTGACGGCGGCGCTTCGAGCGTGGCGGCCATCCGTGCCACCACCTTGCGCCGCCGTCAGGAGCGGCGCCCGCGCAGGCCCGGGCAACGATGCATCGGCGGCGACTTGTTCTCGAAGCGGATGTGCAAATCCCCGGCGAGGCGCGGACCCTCCAAAGGATCAGCGGCTCAGATCGTCAGCAGGTAGTGGCGGCGTTTTCGGTCGAAGTCCACGATCCGGCGCCCATTGGCGAGGGCGGCCTGCAACTCCTGGCGCAGGTCGATGCGAAGAGCGCGGGCTTGTTCCGGGTCGTTGCGGGTCAGGGTTTCCAGGTCTTCGGGCAGGGTCACGTTCAGGGGCCCGCAGGGTTGCGTCGGGCGCGGCCGGCCCTCGGCCAGCGCGCTGCTCACCGGTGCGGCCAGATCCCAGTCGACCAGAAGCCTGTCGGAGGCGAGGCCGCTGTTGATGCCCGCCATCTCGCCATAATAGTCGGGCAGGTAGGTGTCTGACGTGGCGCCAAGCCGATGGATGTTCATCGTGGCGTTGACAATGCGAAGCGGATCGAAGGTCCAGCGGACATGGGTGATGCCGCGCTCAAGGCACCAGCGTCGCTGATAGAACTTCAGCCGAACCCCCAGTTGCAGCCCCCGCGCCTCGGGCAGCACGGCCAGCCGGTGGGAATGCTGCACCCGCGTCTCGCGCGTGGGAAAGCCGAAGACATAGCCCAGAAGCTTCTCCGCCGCGAAGGCACCGCCGACAAGGCCGCCTTCGGCCTGAATGACCATCATCAGATCGGCAGGGTCGGGCTGGTCACCTGCGCCCCAGACCGCGCGTTGCAGGTTCTCCGCGGCGCGGAACTCGGCCATGCCCGAGAGGTCGCGGAAGGTGAGGTCGGTCATGCGTTGAAGTCCTGCACCGAAAGCGTTGAAGTGCCCAGATAGTCGAGGTCCAGCGTCACGCCAATGCCCGGCCCCTTCGGCACGGGCATCCGGCCGCCTTCCGTCTCCAGCTTCTGCTCGATGATGTCGCGGGTGAAATATCGGCTGGCCGACGAGGTGTCGCCCGGCTTGGTAAATCCCGGCAGCGTGGACATGTGGATGTTGTGCGCCCGGCCGATGCCGGATTCCAGCATGCCGCCGCACCAGACCGGCACCTGGAAGGATTGGCACAGGTCGTGGATCTGGCGGGCGGCGGCATGTCCGCCCACCCGGCCGACCTTGATGTTGATGACCCGCGCCGCATCGGTCTGCAGCGCCTTGCGGGCGTGGTCCACCGTGCGGATGCATTCATCGAGGCAAAGCGGCGTCCGGATGCGCTTTTGCAGGGTGGCGTGGTCGTGGATGTCGTCCCAGGCCAGAGGCTGTTCGATGTAGTCCAGCGCGAAATCGTCCATCCCCAGGATCAGGTCGCTGTCGGCCAGCGTGTAGCAGCAGTTGGCGTCAACGGTCAGGTGAGCATCGGGGAAGTCGTGGCGCACCGCCTGAAGGAGGGCGATGTCATGGCCGGGCCTTACCTTGAGCTTGATGCGCTTGTAGCCCTGCTGAAGATGGGTCGCCACACGCTCCAGCGTGCCGGCGATGGGGCCGATGCCCAGTGACACGCCGACGTCGACGGCATCGCCTTCGCCTCCCAGCACGGTCTGCAAGGGCAGGCCCAGCGATTTCGCCCAGAGATCCCAGAAGGCCATTTCGACGGTCGCCCGGGCCATGAAGTTCGCCCGCCAGGGGGCGAAGGCCCGAGCCAGCGATTCGGGATG
>NZ_JAYRTX010000056.1:0-22112 GCF_041919395.1 Albidovulum sp. | reverse complement strand
GCGAGCGGCGTCGGCGGGGTAGGGGCTCCGTCCCGATCCGTGCGCGGCGAGGACCAGCACCGTCTCCGCGGCCGTCCATCCCTGCGACGCGAGCGCCTCCGCAAGGACGGTGACGGCGAGCGTACCCGTGTCGGGCAGGAGCCCGAATGGCGTCAGGATGCGCAGGCCGGGCGCCCCAGCCTCCGAGAGGCGCCGGGGCAGCAGGCTGCGGATGAACCAGCCGTCCGCCATGAAGAGCGGAAAGACAAGCGGCTCGTCCGCACCCTGAAGCGCCGCGCGGAGCGCGTCGGGCTCGGCCAGGGTCGCGGAGCGGACCAACCATCCGGGCAGGTGACCGGCGACGCGGGTCGCGAGCGCATGCATCTCCGCCTCGGGCGGTCCGGGGTCGGACGGCTGGCCATGGGCGACGATGAGGAGAGCGCGGGTCATGGGCCGAGCCTAGCCGAAGCACGGACGGGCGCAATCACTCCTGCGCAAGCGCAACCGATTTCACGATGACGTGGCAGGACACGCCGGGCGCGAGGCCGAGCGCCTCGGCCGAGCGCCGGGTGATCCGGGCGCGCAGCCGCGCCGCGCCGCAGCGCAGGACGACATCGGCGGAAGCCGGCCCGGCGGGTGCGAGGGTTTCGACCGTCGCGGGCAGGATGTTGAGCGCGCTGATGCCCTGGGGCCGGTCACGGGCGATCATCACCTCGCGCGCGCGGATGAAGAGCCGGACGGCTGCGCCCGGGCGACCGAGCGGTTCTGGCGTAAGGATCGTGCCGCCGGAAAAGGCGATCTCGCACAGTCCGTCCGCCGTCATGCCCGTGACCGTCGCCGTCAGGAGGCTTCCCGGCTCCGTCCCCTCGCGCGCGGCGACATCAGTCGCTGCGAGGATATCGGCCGTGGGACCGAAGCCCGTCACGCGGCCCGCGGCAAGCGTCAACATCTGGCCGGAGAGCCGCGCGACCTCGGCCGTGGAATGCGTGACGTAGAGGATCGGCACCTGAGCAACGTCGCGCAATCGCTCGATAAACGGAAGAATTTCCTGCCTGCGAGCCTGATCGAGTGCGGAGAGGGGCTCGTCCATCAGGATCAGCCGGGGGGCCGTCAGGAGCGCGCGTGCCAGCGCCACGCGCTGCGCCTCGCCACCCGAGAGCGTTTCCGGGCGTCGCGCCGAAAGCGGGGCGAGCCCGAAACGCTCGATCATCGCCTCCACCGCCCCCGGCGGCCGCGCGCGGCGGGCGGCGTAGGCGAGGTTGCCGCGCACGTCGAGATGCGGGAAGAGCCGGGGTTGCTGGAACACCGAGGCGACGCGGCGGCGGTGCGGGGGAACGAAGCGCCGGCCGTCCTCCCAGACCTCGTGGCCGAAGGCGACGCGGCCGGCGCCGCGCTCGAAGCCGGCGATGATGCGCAGGAGCGTGGACTTCCCGGCACCGCTCGGCCCGAAGATCGCGGTCACCCCGGAAAGGGGAATCGTCCGGTCGATTTCCAGCGTGAAACCGGCGTGCCTTGACCGGATGTCGAGGCGGAGATCGGTCATGCGCGCCCCCGGTCCCTGGCGTTAAGGACGTAGAGCGCAAGAAGAATCAGGAACGAGAGCGCCAGGAGAATCCCGGAAAGGAGATGGGCGGACACATAGTCCAGCGTCTCGACCTCCTCGTAGATGGCGATGGAGATGACGCGGGTCTGTCCGGGGATGTTGCCGCCGACCATCAGGACCACGCCGAACTCGCCGAGCGTGTGTGCGAAGGTGAGGACCGCCGCCGTGAGATAACCCCTGATCGCGAGGGGTGCGGCGACCGTCAGGAAGGCGTCGAGCGGCCCCGCCCCAAGGCTCGCCGCCGCCTCCAGCGGCGCGCGACCGAGGGTGGTGAAGGCCGATTGCAGTGGCTGCACGGTGAAGGGAAGCGAGTAGAGGAGCGAGGCGAGGACAAGGCCGGCGAAGGAGAAGGTCAGTGTCTGGCCGGTGAGCGACACCCAGAAGGAACCCAGGGGCGCCGTCGGGTTGAAGACGAGGAGAAGGTAGAAGCCGAGCACCGTCGGCGGCAGGACGAGCGGCAACGCCGTCACCGCCTCCACCGCCGGGGCGAGGCGGGACCGGGTGCGGGCGAGCCACCAGGCCAGTGGCGTCCCGAGCACGAGAAGGAGGGCGGTAACGACCGCCGCGAGCCTCAGCGTCAGCCAGAGCGGTGCGAGGTCAGCCGTCATTCGCCTGCGACATATCCGAACCGCTCGATCACCGGGCGGGCGGCACCGGACCTGAGGTAGTCGAGGAAGGCGCGGGCCGCGGCATTGTCCTTTCCATGCGTGAGCAGGATCGCATCCTGCCGGATCGGCGCGTGATGATCCGCGGGCACCGGCCAGGAGGCGCCACCGGCATCGACAATGCCGGAGGCCGCGACGAAGCCGAGGTCGGCCGCGCCCGAGGCGACGAGCGTCTGGGTCTGGCCGATGTTCTCGCCCGTCACCACCATGTCGAGCACGTCCTGAACCTGCATGAAATCAATCGTTTCCATGGCGGCCTTTCCATAGGGCGCGAGGTCTGGGTTGGCAATCGCGACATGGGTCGCGGCGCGGAGCGCCGCCACGGGATCGGACAGGTCCGCAGCGGGATCGGAGGACCAGAGGACGAGCTGCCCCGTCGCATAGGTGAAGCCGGTTGTCGCATCGGCATGCCCTGCGGCGGCAAGCCGCTCGGGCGTCGCGGTGTCGGCCGAGAGGAAGGCGTCGAAGGGTGCGCCGGCCTCGACCTGGGCGGCGAGCTTCGCCGTGGCCGCCGCCGTCACGGCGATCTCGTGGCCCGATGCCACCTTGAAGTCGGCGGCAAGCACCTCGGCCACCGGGCGGAAGTTCGTGGCCACGGCGATGAGCGCGGTTTCCGCGCGGGTGGCGGTGGCGGCGAGAAGGAGAACGAGAACAGGAAGCAGGCGCATGGGACATCCGTTATATCTCGGCGGAGAGAACGGCAGAATCGCGCGGTTGGCAAGCGCTATTTCCGCTCGGACATATCGGCGAGGGCCTCCAGCTCCGCGATCTCCTCGGCCATGGACGCCGCGCCCGTCACCTGCATCCGGCGGTAGAGCGCGAGGACGCGCGCTCCGGCCTCGGTCAGTTCCGCGCCGCCATGGCCCGCGCCGCCGCGGCTCGCGCGCACGAGCGGGTCGCGGAACATTGCGTTCATGTTCTCGACCAGTCCCCAGGCGCGCTTGTAGCTCATCCCCATCCTGCGCCCGGCGGCCGAGATGGAGCCGGTGGCCGCGATGCCTTCCAGCAGGTCCGCCTTGCCCGGGCCGAGCCAGTCGCCGCGGCCGCCCATGACGAGGCGGATCTTCAGGCTGGAACGGGGCGGGGGCACTGCCATGGTCTTTCGAATCCTCGGGGACTTCGACAGGATAGGCGCCGGCCAACGGAAAAAGGAAGTCGCCATGCGGAACGTCACGGTCGCGGTCACTCAGTTCGCCCCTGGCTGGGACCTTCCAGCCAACCTCGACCGGGCAGAGGCGCTGGTGCGTCGCGCGGCGGGCGAGGGGGCACAGGTGATCCTTCTGCAGGAGCTTTTCGCCACGCCCTATTTCTGTATCACCGAGGAGCCGCGACACCTCGCGCTGGCGGCGCCCATGGAGGGCCACCCGGTCGTCGCCCGCTTTGCGGCGCTTGCGCGCGAGCTGGGGGTCGTGCTGCCCGTCTCGGTCTTCGAACGCGCGGGCGAGGCGCATTTCAACTCTGTCGCCATGGTCGATCGGGACGGGTCGATCCTAGGTACCTACCGCAAGAGCCACATCCCGCAAGGCCCTGGCTACGAAGAGAAATTCTATTTCACGCCCGGCGACACCGGGTTCCGCGTCTGGGACACGGCCTTCGGCCGGATCGGGGTGGCCATCTGCTGGGACCAGTGGTTCCCGGAGGCGGCGCGCGCCATGGCGCTCCAGGGGGCCGAGATGCTTCTCTACCCGACCGCGATCGGGTCGGAGCCGCCCGCGCCGGACTACGACAGCCAGCCGCACTGGGAAACGGTCATGCGCGGCCACGCGGCTGCGAACATCCTGCCGGTCGCGGCATCGAACCGGATCGGCCGCGAGGTGCAGCAGGGGCGCGAGGTCACCTTCTACGGCACTTCCTTCGTTGCCGACCAGACCGGAGGGATCGTCACGCAGGCCGACCGCGTGTCGGAGGACGTCCGGCTTGCAAGCTTCGACCTCGACGCCATCCGCGACCTTCGGCGCAGCTGGGGCCTTTTCCGGGACCGGCGGCCGGAGCTTTACGGGTCGCTGGGGGGCTTTGGCTGAAGCGGAGGAGGCCGGCGGCCGGGCCAGTCGGTGGCACGATGGTAGGCCTCGCCCATGCCAAGGATCGCGGCATCGGCGCCCGTCGGGCCGAACAACTGGAGCCCCGTCGGCAGGCCCGCGCCCGAAAACCCCGCGGGCAGCGCGAGGCACGGCAGGCCCGCGAGGCTGACGGGCACAACCACCTCCATCCAGCGGTGATAGGTGTCCATCTTCCGCCCGGCGATCTCGGCGGGCCAGCGCCATTCGACCGGGAAGGGCCAGACCTGCGCCGCCGGCAGGGCCAGCGCGTCGAACCGGGCAAAGACCCTCGCCGCGCGGGCGTACCAGCGCGAGCGGGTGACGCTCGCCGTATAGAACTCCGCCATGGTGACGGAGGCGCCCTGATCGATCTCCCAGAGTGTCTCGGGTTTCGTCAGCGCCCGCTTCGCCGGATCGGCCGCCATGTCGCGCTTGGCGCCGGCGTTCAGTCCGGCGCGGAGCGTGACCCAGGCCGACCAGAGCGCCTCGGCCGGGAAGGGTGGGGCAATCGGCTCGACAATCGCGCCGAGCGTCTCGAAGACCTTCAGCGCCGCCTCGCAGGTCTCGACAATTCCCGGCTCCATCACATAGGCGCCGCCCCAGTCGCCGAGCCAGCCGATCCGCCTTCCCTTCAGGTCGCCGCCGAAGCGCGCGGCGAAATCCTCGGCAGGCCGGCCGAAGGGCGCCTCGGGGTTGGGCCCGGCGAGCACGGAGAGGAGAAGCGCGAGGTCGCCCGGCGTGCGCGCCATCGGACCCTCGGTTGCAAGCGTGGCCAGGAATGTGTCGCCATCCGCGTCCTGCGGCACGAGGCCCCAGGAGGGGCGGAAGCCGTATACGTTGCAGAAGGCGGCGGGATTCCTCAGTGACCCCATCATGTCCGACCCGTCGGCGACGGGCACCATCCGCGCCGCCAGCGCCGCTGCCGCGCCGCCCGAAGATCCGCCCGCGCTTCGGGTCAGGTCATAGGGGTTCCGCGTCGCGCCGAAGACCGGGTTGAACGTGTGCGATCCGTGGCCCCACTCCGGCGTGTTGGTCTTGCCGATCAGGATCGCCCCTGCCGCCCGCATCCGCGCCGCCAAGAGGTCGTCCGCCACCGGGACATGGCCGGCATGGAGGGGCGAGCCGAAGGTCGTGCGCATCCCCTTCGTCGCCACGAGATCCTTGACCGCGACGGGCAGACCCCAGAGCGGTCCGCCAGGACCTGCCCGGTCCGCCGCCTCGGCCTCGGCCAGAAGCTCCTCGCGGGGCCGCAGCGTGACGATGGCGTTGAGGGCGGGGTTCGTCGCCTCGATCCGGTCAAGGAAGGCCGCCACGACCTCGCGCGCGGCGAGGCGGCCGCCCCGCAGCGCCCGCGCAAGCTCGCAGGCCGGAAGGCTGGTCACGTCCATGCGTCGAGGCTTCTTCGTGTCGCAAACACCCTGGTCAAGCCGGGGGGCAATGCCCCCCGGCGGCGCGGGCGCGCGAGCGCCCGGAACCTCACTTCTGCAGCTCGGTCCAGATCGCCGTGTAGTATTCCTGCGCCTTCGGCGAGCAGGTCGGCAGGAACTTGCCCGCGGCCTTGAACTCCTCGGGCACGACGATCTCGGGCGCCGTCTTCATGTCCTCGGGCATGAAGGCGTCGGAACCGGCGATCCCGTTGGCATAGCGCGCGAAGGCCGAGATCAGCGCCGCGTTCTCCGGCACCATGATGAAGTCGAGGAACTTGTAGGCTTCCTCGACGTTCTTGGCGTCCTTCAGGAGCATCACCTGGTCCATCCACAGCGGATAGCCTTCCTTCGGATAGCCGTAGACGACATCGGGGTTGGCGAGCCGCGCGCGGAAGATCGCGCCGTTCCAGTAGACCGAGGCCATGACGTCGTTCGCCGCCATCTTCTCGGTCATGCCGTAGTCCATCGACTGCCACTTGGGCTTCGCTTCCAGAAGCTTGTCGCGGACTTTCTTCAGCACCTCGGTATCCTCGGTGCAGGGCTCGCCGCCCATGTACATGATGGCGAGCGACAGCACGTCGTTCATCTCGGGCGTGACGTTGACCTTGCCGACGAGTTCCTCCGGCGGGTCCATGAAGATGGCCGAGGTGTTGATGTCGCCCGAATACGCGGTCTTGTTCACGGCGACCCCGGTCGAGCCCCACTGCCACGGGATCGAGAACTTGCGGCCCGGATCGTAGGCGACGTCCATCCATTCGGGCGCGATGTTGCCGTGGTTGGAGAACTTCGTCAGGTCCAGTTCCTGCGCGAGGCCCTTCTCCACGTAGATCTGCACGTAGTTCGCCGAGGGCACCACGAGGTCGAAGCCGGCGCCGCCGGCCTCGATCTTGGCGAGCGCGGTGTCATTCGAATCGTAGTCGGTGATCGTGACCTTGATCCCGGTCTCCGCCTCGAACTTCTTGATCAATTCGGGGTTCGTGTAGTCTCCCCAGTTGAAGAGCTGGAGCTCGCCTTCGGCAAAGGCCGCGCCGGCCGTGCCGAGGAGCAGGGCGAGGGCGGAAAGGTGGATCTTCATGGTGGTCTCCCTGGTTCAGTGGTTTTTCATGACTTCTTCCGCGTGAGCAGGAAGAAGGTGGTCAGGAGCGCGACCGTCAGGCACAGGAGCACCGTCGAGATCGCGTTCACCTCGCCCGTCACCTGGCGTCGGATCTGGCCGAGGAGGTAGGTCGGCAGCGTATCCTGCCCCGCCGATTTGACAAAGAGCGTGATGACCACGTCGTCGAGCGAGGTCACGAAGGCGAGCATGAAGCCCGCGAGGATGCCGGGCGCCATCAGCGGCAGCGTCACGTAGCGGAAGGTGCGCCAGTGCGTGGCATAGAGATCCGCGGCGGCCGTCTCGAGCGTCATGTCCATCCCTTCGAGCCGGGCGCGAATCGGCAGGTAGGCGAAGGGAATGCAGAAGGCGGTGTGGGCGAGGATCAGATAGCCGAGCCCCTGGTAACCCGTCGCCACCTTGATCGTGGCGAAGAAGATCAGAAGTGCCACCGCCGTGACGATCTCCGGCACCATCAGGGGCTGGTTGATGGCGACATAGACGGCGGTCTGGCCGCGGAAGGGCTTCTTCCGCGTGGTGGCGAGCGCCACCATGGTCGCGGCGATGGTGGCCACCGTGGCCGCCGTGGTCGCGATGATCAGCGAACGCAACGTCGCGTCCTTCACCTGCGCGTTGGCCCAGGCGCGTTCGTACCAGCGCAGCGAGGTGCCTTCCCAGATCGCGATCGAATCGCCGGCATTGAAGGAATTGACGACGAGCATGGCGATGGGCGCGTAGAGCGCCACGAAGACGGCGATCGCGATGCCGTTGAACCCCGGCAGGCGGGTGACGGTGAAGGTGCCCCTAGCCATGCCCGCCCTCCCGGTTCGCGAACTTCACGTAGACGAGAAGAGCCGCCGTCACGATGAGAAGGAGCACGACGGAAAGCGCGGCGCCGAGAGGCCAGTTGCGCCCCTGTCCGAACTGCAGCTCGATGAAATTGCCGATCATCATGTTGCGCCCGCCACCGAGGATGCGCGGGGTGACATAGGCGCCGAGCGAGGGGATGAAGACCAGGATGGAACCCGCGACGATCCCCGGCTTCACGATCGGGAAGATGATCCGTCTCAGCACCGCCATCCGGCTTGCATAGAGGTCATAGCCCGCCTCCAGAAGCCGGTGGTCGAAGCGGTCGATGGCGGCATAAAGCGGCAGCACCATCAGCGGCAGGTAGACATAGGTCATGCCGATGAACACCGCCGTGTCGGTGTAGAGCAGGTTCAGTGGCGTCGAGATGATCCCGACCTTCAGGAGGATCGTGTTCAGCAGGCCTTCCGTCCGGATGATCTGGTTGATCGCGAAGGTGCGGATCAGGAGGTTGGTCCAGAACGGAATGGTGATGAGGAAGAGCCAGAAGGGCCGCCAGCGCGGCGGCTGCGTGGCGATGAACCAGGCTGTGGGGAAGCCCACGACGAAGGTGAAGACCGTGGTCAGGAACGAGAGCTTCACCGAGCGCCAGAAGATCGTCAGATGTGCGTCCGCAAGCTTCAGCGTCTCGTCGAAGATGTCCTTTGTGAAGATGATTCCGCGCCAGGCGTCGGTGGAGAAGATCCATTCGACGTTGCCGTACTTGCCCGGTGTCAGGAAGGAATAGACGACCATGATGAACAGGGGCCCGATGGCCCCGATCGCGAGGAGGAAGAGCGCGGGCAGGCTGAGAAGCCAGCTGCGCCGCACCTGATCTCGCTCGCGTCGGGCTTCGGCGAGGCTCATCTCAGTCCTCCAGCACCTGGACCGCCGCCGGCGGGAAGCTCACGCCGAGGACGGCGCCCGGCTTCGGCCCGCCGCTGCCGTCGGGGTCGGTCTGCTGGCGGACGACGATCTCCGTCCCGTCGATCAGCTTCAGGTGGACGTGGCTGTCGGTGCCGAAATAGATCGCATGGCTGACCGTTCCCGAAAGTGCCCCGGCCATGCCCTGCGGGACGAGCCGCATGTGCTCGGGCCGGATCGCGATCGTGACATCGCCGTCCGCGGCGGGGCGGGAAAGGGGAACCTCGACGCCGCCGCCGAAGACCGCCTTGCCGCCGCGCACCCGGGCCGAAAGGAAGTTGGTCTCGCCGATGAAGTCGGCGACGAAGCGGTTCGTCGGATGGGCGTAGATCTCGCGCGGGGTGCCGATCTGGAGGATGCGGCCGCCGGACATGACGCCGATCCGGTCGGACATCGTCAGCGCCTCTTCCTGGTCATGCGTCACGAAGACGAAGGTGATGCCGGTTTCCAGTTGCAGCCGCTTCAGTTCGCCCTGCATCTCCTTCCTGAGCTTGAGGTCGAGCGCCGACAGGGGCTCGTCGAGGAGAAGCACCTTCGGCCGCGGCGCGAGCGCGCGTGCCAGCGCCACGCGCTGCTGCTGGCCGCCCGAAAGCTGCGAAGTCTTGCGCCCGGCCAACTGGTCGAGCTTCACCAATGCCAGCATCTCGGCCGTCCGCGCCGCGACCTCGCCCTTCGGACGGCCGAGCATCTCGAGCCCGAACGCCACGTTCTGGGCGACCGTGAGGTGGGGAAAGAGCGCGTAGCTCTGGAAGACGGTGTTCACCGGGCGGCGGTTCGGCGGCAACTCCGACACGTCCTCGCCGTCGATCAGGATCGCGCCCGAGGTCGTACTGTCGAAGCCCGCGATGAGCCTGAGGAGCGTGGTCTTGCCGCAACCCGACGGGCCAAGGAGCGTGAAGAACTCACCCTTGCGGATCGCCACGGACACGGTATCGAGCGCGCGAACCGCCGTCTCGCCCTGGCCGAATTCCTTCACCGCGCTGCGTGCCTCGACGGCAGGGGCCTCGGTCACGTTATTATTCCTTCCCTGCTGGTCGCCATTGTTTGATCATTTTTGGGCCGGCGCCATCGTTCGGCCTGATCGTCGGCCAAGCTGACATTTGCTGTCAAACGATTCCTCCACTTCCTTCGCGGCGGAGCGGGGTGCCTTCGGCATGATCAAACCCGGACTGACCGGCGGCCGACGCGGTCACGGTCGGTCCAGCAAAGGCCGTCTTGTCGCCCAGGGCGCGACCGCCTCAACCTCGGCCGAAAGCGCGATCAATTCCTCGTCCGCGCCAAAGCGGGCGGCGAGATGGACGCCCAAGGGAAGGCCATCGCCGGTCCAGTGCAGCGGCAGCGAGACGGCGGGCTGGCCCGAGGCGTTGAAGGCGGCGCAGAATGGCGAGTAGTCGAAGACCATCCCCGGACCCATGCGGTAATCCTCGTAGCCGATGCCGGCGTGGGCAAAGCGCCCGACCTCGGCCGTCGGCTCGGCGAGCGTCGCCGTCAGGAGGATGTCCCAGTCCTGGAAGAACGCCGCCATCTCGCGCCCGTAGGCATGGATCTTGCCGACCGCGTCGAGATAGTCGGCGCCCGAGATCCCCTTTGCGTAGGCGATGGCGGAGCGGGCCACGTCCTCCACGTCCCCCGGCGCAAGGTCCCGGCCCTTCGCGGCCAGCGCCCTGCGGACGGAAAGGGCCGTGCCGCAGCCGACGATCTTTGTCCAGGCGGCCATCATGCCCCTTGTGTCGGCTGCGGGACGGGCAGGCTCCACCCGGTGGCCGAGGCTTTCGAGAACCCGCGCCGCAGAATGGACCGCCGCGCGACAGTCGGCATGGATCATCGTGCCGGTCAGCGTCGTGTCGCAAAGCGCGATCCGCATGCGGCGCGGCGGGCGGGCGATGGCGGCGACATGCCCCTCGCCGAGGGGCGGTGCCCAGTAGGGCGCGCCGAGGTCGGCGCCCGCGCAGGCGTCGAGAAGGACCGCGGTATCGCGGACCGACCGGGTCAGGAAGCCGTCGATCGCCATGCCCGCCCAGCCTTCGCCCGCGTAGGGGCCGTCGGGCAGGCGCGCGCGGGTGGGCTTCATCCCGAAGAGGCCGCAGGAGGCGGCGGGGATGCGCACCGACCCGCCCCCGTCCGACCCATGCGCCGCCGGCACGATCCGCGCCGCGACCGCCGCGCCGGACCCGCCGGACGAGCCGCCCGGCGTGCGGTCCGTGTTCCAGGGATTGCGCGTCGGGCCGCCATAGACGGCGGCCTCGGTCGCCGGCCCCACCCCGCCCTCGGGCGAGGTGGTGCGTCCGAAGGTGACGACGCCCGTGGCGCGGATACGCTCGAAGATCGCGCTGTCGCGGCCGTAGGTCGTATTCGCCAGAAGCCGCGAGCCATTGTGCGAGGGGAAATCCACCGCCTCGCAGCCGAGGTCCTTGATCAGGAACGGCACGCCCTTCAGGGGGCCCTCAGGCAGGCCCGCCGCGATGGCGGCGCGAGCCTTTTCCTCCTGCACGAGCACCACGGCATTGAGTGCGGGATTGCGTGCGGCGACCCGCGCCAGCGCCTCGTCCAGAAGCTCGGCAGGCGACACGCTGCCCTTCGCAACCTCCGCGGCCATCGCCACAGCGTCCCAGTCGTCGTATTCCGCGATCATCGGCCCCTCCCGGCGCATCCCGGGCCAGATAGCCACGCGCAGACGGGTTTCGTCCAGACCCGCCCTTGCGGCCACAGGTGCGCGTCACTAAGACAAGGGTAAGGTTCGAGGCATAAGCATTTCACCCGGGAACAGCGACAGGCGGACGACGATGAAAGACCCTTATGACATCTACATGAACACGCTCGTGCCGATGGTCGTCGAACAGACCTCGCGCGGGGAACGGGCCTATGACATCTATTCGCGCCTCCTGAAGGAGCGGATCATCTTCCTCGCCGGCCCCGTGCATGACGGCATGTCGACGCTGATCTGCGCCCAGCTCCTGTTTCTCGAGGCGGAGAACCCCTCGAAGGAAATCGCGATGTACATCAACTCGCCGGGCGGGGTGGTGACGAGCGGTCTCTCCATCTACGACACGATGCAGTACATCCGGCCGAAGGTCTCCACGCTTGTCATCGGCCAGGCGGCCTCGATGGGCTCGCTCCTCCTCACGGCGGGCGAGAAGGGAATGCGCTTTTCGCTCCCGAACAGCCGGATCATGGTGCACCAGCCCTCGGGCGGCTACCAGGGCCAGGCGACGGACATCATGATCCATGCGCAGGAGACGCAGAAGCTGAAGGACCGTCTGAACGAGATCTACCACAGGCACACCGGCCAGCCGATCAAGAAGGTGGAGGCGGCGCTGGAGCGTGACAACTTCATGTCGCCAGAGGATGCGAAGGACTGGGGTCTCATCGACGAGATCCTCTCGGCGCGGCCGGGCGAAGAGAAGAAGGCGTGATGCCGGGCGCCCGCAAGCGTGAACGCGCGGCGGGCAATTTGGCATTGTGGTGACGGAGGGGCTGCCCTAATCTTGTCGAAAAGGGCAGCCACAACGATCCGACGGATTTGCGAACGGGCCGCAGAGGGTGACGATGGCGACAAACCAAGGCAGCGACAGCAAGAACACGCTCTACTGCTCGTTCTGCGGAAAGAGCCAGCATGAGGTCAGGAAGCTGATCGCCGGTCCGACCGTGTTCATCTGCGATGAGTGCGTCGAGCTTTGCATGGACATTATCCGGGAGGAGACGAAGACCACCGGCCTGAAATCCACCGACGGCGTGCCCACGCCGCGCGACATCTGCAAGGTGCTCGACGATTACGTCATCGGCCAGGAACACGCCAAGCGCGTGCTGTCGGTCGCGGTCCACAACCACTACAAGCGGCTCAATCACGCCTCGAAATCCGCCGACATCGAGCTGTCGAAGTCGAACATCCTGCTGATCGGCCCGACCGGCTGCGGCAAGACGCTTCTGGCGCAGACGCTGGCCCGCATCCTCGACGTGCCCTTCACGATGGCCGACGCGACGACGCTGACCGAGGCGGGCTATGTCGGCGAGGATGTGGAAAACATCATCCTGAAGCTGTTGCAGGCCTCCGAATACAACGTCGAGCGCGCGCAGCGCGGCATCGTCTATATCGACGAGGTCGACAAGATCACCCGCAAGTCCGACAACCCCTCGATCACGCGGGACGTCTCGGGCGAGGGCGTGCAGCAGGCGCTTCTGAAGATCATGGAGGGCACGGTTGCCTCCGTGCCGCCGCAGGGGGGGCGCAAGCATCCGCAGCAGGAATTCCTGCAGGTGGACACGACCAACATCCTCTTCATCTGCGGCGGCGCCTTTGCCGGGCTCGAGCGCATCATCGCGCAGCGCGGCAAGGGCAGCGCCATCGGCTTCGGCGCCGAGGTGAAGGATCCCGATTCGCGCGGCGCCGGCGAACTCTTCGGCGAGCTTGAACCGGAGGATCTGCTGAAGTTCGGGCTGATCCCGGAATTCGTAGGCCGCCTGCCGGTCATCGCCACGCTGACCGACCTTGACGAGGATGCGCTGGTCACGATCCTCACCCAGCCGAAGAACGCGCTGGTAAAGCAGTACCAGCGGCTTTTCGACCTCGAGGATGTGAAACTGACCTTCACCGCCGACGCGCTGACGGCCATCGCCAAGCGCGCGATCAAGCGCAAGACCGGCGCGCGGGGTCTCAGGTCGATCATGGAGGACATCCTGCTGGACACGATGTTCGAACTGCCCGGCCTGACCTCGGTCGAGGAAGTCGTGGTGAACGAGGAGGCGGTGGACAACGGCGCCAAGCCGCTTCTCATCCACGCCGACACCAAGAAGAGCGAAAAGACCGCAACGGCGGGATAAGTAGCTGCCAGGAAGGCAGTGCGATGCCCTCCGCAGGTCTCATGGAGCGTCTCCGCACATGAATACGCTGATCCGCGTTCTTGCCTTGGCGCTTGTTCCGCTTGCCTTGTGGTCGATCTTTCAGGGGACCCCTCAGATCATCCTCGCACTGATGTCGCCGGACGATCCCAGGCAGGTTTCGCACGGATACGCCGAACGATTGTTCGATGGTGTTCTTCCCTTCGACGAAGTCCTGAGCAGCCGATATTCCGCTTCTGCGCCGGAGGAGAGCTGCCAGCATGTCTTCGTACGCCTCGGCGTGAATGCGCCGTCCGCCCCGCCGCGCGCAGCCCTGCGGCACAACCGCGATCTTCGCTTCGGCGGACTGTGGCGGCCGACGCCTTTGGCCTTCGCGGACACGGCGGCCCTTGAACCGGTCGAGCGCTGCGTCGCCTATGTCGGGCGGTCGCTCTCTGCCGAGATAGGACGGGTACTGAGGGAGCCGGGGGCGCAGTATTACCGCGATCTCACGGACGGGACGCTGCACCTCTACGCCCCTGCGGCGCGTCTCGCCGGTCGGGTGCGTATCGCTTCGGAAGGGCGGCCGTAACCGCCCTCTCCTCTGGACCTCGCCGGCACCTGCGCTATAAGGGGGCAGCAATGCCCGGAGGTCGCCCATGAATTTTCTGCTTCGCCTGCTGACCTGGTGGAACAGCCAGACGCTCGGCACCCAGATATTCACCTGGCGCAGGGGCGTGAAGGTGGGCGAGGACGACCAGGGCAACGTCTTCTACCAGACCCGCGACGGCAAGCGGCGCTGGGTCATCTACAACGGCGAATCCGAGGCCTCGCGCGTCAGCCCGGACTGGCATGGGTGGCTGCATTTCACCTGGGATCAGCCGCCGACGAAGGCCGCGCTGAAGCACAGGGCGTGGGAAAAGCCGCATCAGGAAAACCTGACCGGCACCGCGCTCGCCTATGCGCCGGCAGGCTCGCTCCGTCAGGCCCGCCCGGCCGAGCGGCGCGACTACGAGGCCTGGAGCCCGGAATAGGAAGCCCGACGGACATGGCAGAGAGCGTCACAGAGGTTCTGACCGGCGCGGGCGTGCTGGCCGCGGCGGTCGGGTTTCTCGTCTATGCGTCGGGCGGCGAGGGGCTTACCCGCGCGACCGACAGCTACGAGCTGATGGCGAGCTTCCGTTCGGTCGAGGGGATAACCGTCGGCACCGACGTGCGCATGGCGGGCGTCAAGGTCGGCACCGTCACCGACCTCGCGCTCAATCCCAAGACCTTCTTCGCCGATGCCAAGGTGACGGTGCGGAACGGCGTCGCCGTCCCCGATGACAGCACCATCGTCATCGCCTCCGAGGGCCTTCTCGGCGGCGCCTTCGTGGAGATACTTCCCGGCGGCAGCCCCTCCGATCTCGCGCCGGGGGCGGAGATCGAGGACACGCAGGGTGCCGTCAGCGTGATCGCTCTCCTGATGAAGTTCGTGGGCGCGGCAGCGGGCGACGCCCCCGAGACGCCGGCACCATGAGGCATGTCCTGGCGCTCGTCCTCGCGCTCGCGGGTGCGGGCGCGGCGGCGGACGAGGTCGCGAGCGCACCGGGCGCCCTTCTGAGGGCGCTGGACAAGGTGTCGGGCGAGACGACCGACCTCGAGGTGGCGATGGGAGCGACCGTGCCCTTCGGGCGCCTTGCCGTGACGCTGTCGGATTGCCGCTACCCGGTCGCGGACCCTTCGGCGAACGCCTATGCGCACCTGACCATCACCGACACCGCGACCGGGGCCGCGGTATTCGACGGCTGGATGGTCGCGGCAAGCCCCGCGCTCTCGGCGCTCGACGACCCGCGCTACGACGTATGGGTCATCCGCTGCAGGAGCGAGTGAGGGTCGGGCACCTCCGGCAAGGTGAAGTCGGCCTCCCGCGCCAGAGCCGCCCTGAGCTGCGCGTGATAGGCGGCGCGCGGAATCTCGATGGCACCGAGCGAGGCGAGGTGGGGCGTCAGGAACTGCGTATCGAAGAGCGTGAATCCCGCCTGCCTGAGCCGGTCCACCAGATAGGCCAGCGCGATCTTCGACGCATCGGTTCGCAAGGAGAACATGCTTTCGCCGAAGAAGGCGGCACCCAGCGTCACGCCGAAGACGCCGCCGGTCAGGTCGCCCTCCTGCCAGACCTCGAGCGTGTGCGCGTGGCCCATTGCGTGCAGCCGGTCGTAGACCGCGAGAAGGGGCGCGTTGATCCAGGTTTCGGGACGAGACGCGCAGGATCGGACGACAGCCGAAAAGGCACTGTCTGTTCGAATTGTGTAATTCTCTTGGCGGATGGCCCGGGCAAGGGACCGGGAAATGTGGAAACTTTCCAGCGGGAAGATGCCCCGCCGGCGCGGATCGACCCAGTGGAGGTGCGACTCGTCGCGCGACTCCGCCATGGGAAATATCCCCCTGGCATAGCCCGCGAGCATCATCTCGGGGGTCAGCATGGCCGCAAGGGCAGCCGGCTCACCCGAACGTGCGCGCGAGCCACTTTTCGAGCCAGTGGATCGAATAGTTGCCGGTCTGGATGTCCTCTTCCGCGAGAAGGGCGTGGAAGAGCGGGATGGTGGTGTCCACCCCGTCCACGATGAGCTCGCTCAAGGCGCGCTTCAGCCGCATCAGCGCTTCCGGCCGGTCGCGACCGTGGACGATCAGCTTGCCGATGAGGCTGTCGTAGTAGGGCGGGATGGTATAGCCGTCATAAAGCGCCGAATCCATCCGCACACCCAGCCCGCCCGGCGCGTGGTAATGCGTGATCTTGCCAGGGCAGGGCGAGAAGTTCGGAAGCTTCTCGGCGTTGATCCGGACCTCGATGGCATGGCCGTTGATGACGAGGTCATCCTGCGTGAACGACAGCGGATAGCCGTCCGCCACACGGATCTGCTCGCGCACGAGATCGACGCCGAAGATCGCTTCGGTCACCGGATGCTCCACCTGCAGCCGTGTGTTCATCTCGATGAAGTAGAATTCGCCGTCCTCGAAGAGGAACTCGATGGTGCCCGCGCCGATGTAGTTGATCTTCGCCACCGCTTCCGCGCAGATACGCCCGATCTCGGCGCGCTTCTGCGGCGTGATGACGGGGCCGGGAGCCTCCTCGAAGACCTTCTGGTGGCGGCGCTGGAGCGAACAGTCGCGCTCGCCCAGATGGACGGCATGGCCCTTGCCGTCGCCGAACACCTGGATCTCGATGTGGCGCGGCTTCTGGAGGTATTTCTCCAGATAGACCTCGTCGTTGCCGAAGGCCGCCTTGGCCTCGGCCCGGGCGGTGCGGAAGGCGATCTCGATTGCCGCCTCGTCCTCGGCGACCTTCATGCCGCGTCCGCCGCCGCCGGCGGTGGCCTTGATGATCACGGGGTAGCCGATTTCCAGCGCGACACGCTTTGCGGCCGCCAGGTCCGGCACGCCGCCGTCCGACCCCGGCACGACCGGAATGCCGAGCGACTTTGCCGTTTCCTTGGCGGTGATCTTGTCGCCCATGATCCGGATGTGTTCCGCGGTCGGACCGATGAAGGCGATCCCGTGATCCTCCAGCGCCTGCACGAAGGTGGCGTTCTCGCTCAGGAACCCGTAGCCGGGGTGGATCGCCTGTGCTCCGGTGATCTCGCAGGCGGAGATGATCGCGGGAATGGAAAGGTAGCTTTGGGCCGAGGGGTTCGGGCCGATGCAGACCGACTCGTCGGCCATGCGCACGTGCATGGCGTCCGCATCCGCGGTGGAATGCACCGCGACGGAGCGGATGCCCATCTCGCGGCAGGCGCGGATCACGCGGAGCGCGATCTCGCCCCGGTTCGCGACGAGGATTTTCTCGAACATCCGCGCCCTCACTCGATGATGAGAAGCGGCGCGCCGTATTCGACGGGGCTGCCATCCTCGACGAGGATGCGCCGGACGGTCCCGCCCCGCGGCGCGGGAATGTGGTTCATCGTCTTCATCGCCTCGATGATGAGGAGCGTCTGGCCCTCCTTCACCTGCGCGCCGACGGTGACGAAGGCTTCGGCCCCCGGCTCCGGCGAAAGATAGGCGGTCCCCACCATGGGCGAGGTCACGGCGCCGGGGTGGCTCGCCGGGTCGGCTGCCGCGCCGGCGGGCGAAGCGGCGGGCGCCGCCGGGGCAGGGGCCGCCGGGGCCGCCGGGGCCGCGGTGGCGGGCGCCGCCGCGACGGCCGCGTATTTCGACACCTTCACGTTCAGGCTGTCATGTTCGCCGTATTCGCGCTTGACCGAAAGCTCGGCCAGTTCGCTGCGGTTCAGGAGGTCCGCCAGCGCTTCTATGAAGGCGACGTCGCTGTCGTGCGTGGGTTTTGTCATCGATATCCTCGACCGGTCCTGTCCTGTGGCCCGTCTTTTCCCGCGGACCTTGGCTCGCCCGTGCTTATACGCATTCGGCGGGGGGGAGGAAAGCGCCACTTTCCCGCAGGCATCCCCCACACGGCGCCGCGGCAGCCGGAGGCGGCACAAAAATTTATCAATTGATAAAAAAATGATTCGCTGGCAGCCTTCCGACAACGAGAGAACCAGGGGGAGGCCGCGTTGACCATGAACCAGCTCACGCCGGGCGTCGTCGCCGGACGACTGGGGCCGGGGGACTATGCCCGGAACTTCGCCGACATCGCCCCCCGCTTCGATGCGCACGAGGCGCGGGTGGCTGCAGATCGCTGCTATTTCTGCCACGACGCGCCCTGCATGACGGCATGTCCGACGACGATCGACATCCCGCTCTTCATCCGCCAGATCGCCACCGGCACGCCCGAGGCCGCGGCGAAGACGATCTTCTCGCAGAACATCCTTGGCGGCATGTGCGCCCGCGTCTGTCCGACCGAGCAGCTTTGCGAGGAGGTCTGCGTGCGCGAGGTGGCGGAGGGCAAGCCGGTGGAGATCGGACGGCTCCAGCGCTACGCCACCGACAGCCTGATGGAGAAGGGCGTGCATCCCTTCACCCGCGGCAAGCCGACGGGCAAGCGCGTCGCAGTCGTCGGCGCCGGCCCTGCCGGGCTGGCCGCCGCGCACCGGCTGGCCATGAAGGGCCATGAGGTCGTCATCTACGACGCGCGCCCCAAGGCGGGCGGGCTGAACGAATACGGGATCGCCAGCTACAAGGCGCCGGACGGCTTCGCCCAGGCCGAGGTCGACTGGCTCATGAAGATCGGCGGGATCGCCGTGGAAAAGGGCAAGGCGCTCGGCCAGGGCCTGACGCTCGACAGGCTGAAGGCGGGGCATGACGCGGTGGTTCTCGCCATCGGGCTCAGGGGTGTGAACGCGCTCCGCGCCGAGGGCGAGGGACTCGCCAATGTCGTCGACGCCGTGGATTTCATCGCGGAGCTGCGGCAGGCGGAAGACAAGTCGAAGCTCGCCATCGGCCGCGACGTGGTGGTGATCGGCGGCGGAATGACGGCGGTCGACGCGGCGGTGCAGTCGAGACTCCTCGGCGCCGAGAATGTCACCATCGTCTACCGCCGCGACCAGTCGCAGATGAGCGCCTCGGCCGACGAGCAGGAACATGCGACCTCGGTCGGCGTCCGCATCATCCACAACGCCGCCCCTGTCCGCGTCATCGGCACCGGCGCGGTGGCGGAGGTGGAGTTCGCCTATACGGAAAACATGCCCGGCGGGCTGAAGACCACCGGCCAGACCTTCCGGCTGAAGGCCGACCAGGTGATGAAGGCCATCGGCCAGACGCTTCTCGGCGCGCCCGAGGGGTTGAAGATCGAGGGCGGCAAGATCGCCGTCAGCGGCGCCGGCCGCACCTCGGTCCCCGGTGTGTGGGCAGCGGGCGACTGCGCGGCGGGGGGCGAGGACCTGACCGTGACCGCCGTCGCCGAGGGCCGCGACGCGGCGGAAGACATTCACGCGAGCCTGATGGGGCAGGCGGGCTGATGCCCGCCCTACGGAGGAACCGACATGGCTGACCTGACCACCACCTTCATCGGCATCAAATCCCCGAACCCGTTCTGGCTCGCCTCGGCGCCGCCGACCGACAAGGAATACAACGTCCGCCGCGCCTATGAGGCCGGATGGGGCGGGGTCGTCTGGAAGACGCTCGGCTCCGAAGGCCCGCCCATCGTCAACGTCAACGGGCCGCGCTACGGCGCGATCTGGGGGGCGGACCGGCGGCTGCTGGGGCTGAACAACATCGAGCTCATCACCGACCGGCCGCTGGAGGTGAACCTGCGCGAGATCAAGCAGGTCAAGCGCGACTACAGGGACCGGGCGCTGGTGATTTCCCTGATGGTGCCCTGCGACGAGGAGTCCTGGAAGGCGATCCTGAAGGCCATCGAGGATACCGAGGCCGACGGGGTGGAACTGAACTTCGGCTGCCCGCACGGGATGAGCGAGCGCGGCATGGGCTCGGCCGTGGGCCAGGTGCCGGAATATATCGAGATGGTGACGCGCTGGGTGAAGCAGCATTCCCGCATGCCCTGCATCGTCAAGCTGACGCCCAACATCACCGATGTGCGGAAGCCCGCCGAGGCCGCGAAGCGCGGCGGCGCGGATGCGGTCAGCCTCATCAACACCATCAACTCGATCACATCCGTCAACCTCGACAGCTTCGCGCCGGAACCGACGATCGACGGCAAGGGTGCCCATGGCGGCTATTGCGGCCCGGCGGTGAAGCCGATCGCGCTCAGCATGGTGTCGGAAATCGCCCGCCACGCCGAGACCCGCGGCCTGCCCATTTCCGGCATCGGCGGCGTCACCACCTGGCGCGACGCGGCGGAGTTCATGGCGCTTGGCGCGGGCAACGTGCAGGTCTGCACGGCGGCGATGACCTATGGCTTCAAGATCGTGCAGGAGATGATCTCGGGCCTGTCGCAATACATGGACGAGAAGGGGTTCACCGCCACCTCCGAACTCGTCGGCCGGGCCGTGCCGAACGTCACCGACTGGAACCAGCTCAACCTCAACTACGTCACGAAGGCGCAGATCGACCAGGATCTCTGCATCAAGTGCGGCCGCTGCTACGCCGCCTGCGAGGACACCAGCCACCAGGCGATCTGGATGAAGGAGGGCCGCGTCTTCGAGGTGAACGATGCCGAATGCGTCGCCTGCAATCTCTGCATCGACGTCTGCCCGGTCGAGAACTGCATCACCATGCGCCCCCTCGCCAAGGGCGAGGTCGATCCGCGCACCGGCAAGACCGTGGGCGACTACGCCAACTGGACGACGCACCCCAACAACCCGATGGCGCAGGCGGCGGAATAGGCCGGTCTTGCCCGGAGCCGTCCCGAGGGGCATCCTGCGGGACGGAGGGGGCGGTGATGCAGGCTCTTAACGTTACGCGGTGGCCCCTCGTCTTCGTCGTTCTCGGCGCGGGCGGGGCAGCGATCGTGCTTGCTTGTTCGACCTTCAACCTCTTCATGTTCGCGATGGCGAACCTCGCCTTCATCGAGCGTGAGGGGTGGGAGGCGATCCGCCACGGCGCGCTCTGGCAATTGGGGGAGCTTGGCCTAAGCGGCGCCATCGCGCTGGCAAGCTGGCTTTGCTTCAAGCTGTTCGAGGGCGAGTTGATCGCCCGCTACCGCAGATGGGCCGAAAAGCCGCGTTAGGGCTGCAGCAGCTTGCGGAAAAGCGTGTCGAGGAATCTGTCGGCCTCGGCATAGGGATCGTGGCCCGGCCCGAGGACCGCGCGCACCTGGACGTCGAAATCGGCGTAGTGCTGGGTCAGCGCCCAGATCGAGAAGATCAGGTGATGCGGCGGCAGGTCGGCGATGCGGCCCTCGGCCGCCCAGCGGCTGAGCACGGCCGCCTTCTCGTCCACGAGTCCCTTCAGTTCGCCGGTCAGCGCGTCCATCATCCGCGGCGCGCCCTGCAGGACCTCGTTGGCGAAGAGCCGGCTCTCGCGCGGGAAGTCGCGGCTGAGGTCGAGCTTGCGGTGGACGTAGCCCATGATCTCGCTGACCGGGTCGCCCTCCGGGTCGAGCTTGCGCAGGGGATCGAGCCAGGCGTGCATCATCCCCGAGAGGAGCGTGACGTGGATCGCCTCCTTCGACGGGAAGTAATAGAGGAGGTTCGGCTTCGACAGCCCCGCGACCTCGGCGATCTGGTCGAGCGTGGCGCCGCGGAAGCCGTATTGCGAGAAGACCTCGAGCGCGGCATCGAGGATGGTCTGGCGGTTCCTCGCCTGGATCCGCGTCAGCGGCCGGTCGGTCCGGTCGTCGTCGTCCACCGATCATCCTCCCCGTTTCCCGTTCCTGCTAGCCCGAGGGGGGCGGGGGGTCAAACGGCAAATCAGGCCATGGGCGCCGGTCCTCCCGCCCGGTGCCCGGCCTCAGGCCCGTTCGGCTGCAACGGCCACCGTGCCGAGCGTGCCAGCGTCGGAAACGCGGTCGGGAATGCGCAGGAAGTCCGGCAGGACGACCTGCGGCTTCTCGACCCGGAGCATGAAGTAGGCCCGGCGTCCCTCGGCGAAGTCGCGGTAGATCCAGGACCCCTTCGTCCCCGCCCAGAGCCGCGCGAGCCGCCGCGTCCCGAGGGGAAAGCGCGCGTCGATCTCGCGCAGGCGCCGATCGTTGTCGCAGTCGAGCCCGGCGAGGATCGCGGCCGTTATGTCCGTCACCGCCGGTGGCGCGAAGCCGGTGAGCGAAAGATCCTGCGCAATCCCCGCGCGCTCGGCCTCCGGCGGCATCCGTGGCGGGGTGAAATCGGCCATCAGGAACTGACCGCCCGGCCGCATCACCCGGAAGACCTCGGAGAAGAAGGCCGCGCG
>NZ_JAYRTX010000055.1:0-22210 GCF_041919395.1 Albidovulum sp. | reverse complement strand
GCGGCGCGCCGGGCAGGAGCGGCAGCGTGCAGTCGCGGCTGGTGTCCGTGCCCGGCGCAGGAAAGTCGAGGCGTGGCAAGTCTAACGGGATGCCGACGGCAGCCGCAGGGAGGGCAGCAAGACCCAGCCAGAAGGCGACGAGGGGGGCGCGGAGGGTCGTCATGATCGATTCCAATCATATCTGTTGAAGTCTCCAGGCAATATCTAAACTCTACAGTTCGCTATTTCAATAAAAAGTAAACTGTTAAGTTCATTTAGACAAGGTGTCGCACTTGCTACGCCCGAAAGCACCTCGTAACTTGGAATCGTTCCAAACGGAGTCCGCCATGATCCCCGGCCTTGCCACCCGTCGCCGTTTCGCGGACCTGACCGAACAGGAAGTCCTCGCCCTGGCCATTTCCTCCGAGGAGGACGACGCGCGCATATACCGCAGCTACGCGGAGCGGCTGCGCAAGGACTACCCCTCCTCGGCAGCAGTCTTCGACGCCATGGCCGCTGAAGAGGATCAGCATCGCCACCGTCTCATCGACCGCCACACAATGCGGTTCGGCGCGGTGATCCCGCTCATCCGGCGCGAGCATGTCGCCGGTTTCTACGCCCGTCGCCCAGTCTGGCTCGTCGAAAACCTCGGACTCGACCGCATCCGCGGCGAGGCAGAGGCGATGGAGCGCGAGGCGGAGACGTTCTACCGCCGCGCGGCGGAACGGACCACCGATGCGGAGACCCGCAAGCTCCTCGGCGATCTCGCGGCGGCGGAGGCGAAGCACGAGGCGCGCGCGGGCGAGCTTGCCGAGACTCATCTCGACGACGAGTCCAAGGGCGAGGAGGACCGCGCCGCACACCGACAGTTCATCCTGACCTGGGTGCAGCCGGGGCTTGCGGGGCTTATGGACGGCTCCGTCTCCACCCTCGCGCCGATCTTCGCCACCGCCTTCGCCACCCGCGACCCGGCCACTACGCTGACCGTCGGCCTTGCCGCCGCGGTCGGCGCCGGCATCTCGATGGGCTTCACCGAGGCCGCGCATGACGATGGCGTGATTTCCGGGCGCGGCTCGCCCGTCAAGCGCGGGTTCGCCTCCGGTATCATGACCACGATCGGCGGGCTCGGCCACGCGCTGCCCTATCTCATTCACGATTTCTGGACCGCCACGACGCTGGCCATCGCCATCGTCTTCGTCGAGCTATGGGCGATCGTCTGGATCCAGAACCGGTACATGGAGACGCCGTTCCTGCGCGCGACCTTCCAGGTCGTCCTCGGCGGCGCGCTCGTCTTCGCGGCGGGAGCCTTCATCGGCGGCGGCTGAGGCGCTGGCCCCCGCCCGCCTCCCCGTGCTAGGCGCGAGGCAACATGCTCGCGATCCTTCTCAAGACACTGCCCTTCTTCGCGCTCATCGGCCTCGGCTGGGGAGCGGGCCGCTTGCGTTTCTTTCCCGAAGTCGCGACCGAGTGGCTGACCCGCTTCGTCTTCTACTTCGCGCTCTCGGCCATGCTCTTCCGCTTCGCGGCGAACCTTTCGGTGGGCGAGATATTCGACCCGGCCTTCGCGATGGCCTATCTCTCGGGCTGCACGATCGTCTATCTGCTCGCCTTCGGTGTGGCACTGGCGCGCCGCGTCTCGATCCCCGAGGCGTCGGTCGAGGCGCAATGCGCCGTGATCGGCAACACCGGCTTTCTCGGGGTGCCGATGCTGACGATGCTGCTCGGCCCCGGTGCGGCGGGACCGGTGCTGATGGTGCTGGCGATCGACCTCATCGTGTTCTCGAGCCTCATCACCCTCATCATCACCGCTTCGCGCGAGGGGCACCTGTCGCCGCGAATCGTCAGGGTCCTGGCGCTCGGGCTCGCGAAGAACCCGATGATCGTGGCGATGGTGGCCGGCATCGCCTGGTCAGCCCTGCGCCTGCCGATGCCGGCACCGGGGGCAGAGTTCCTCGCCCTTCTCGGCGCGGCCGCGACGCCGGGGGCGCTCTTCGCCATCGGCGCCTCGCTGGCGTCGAAATCGGCCGAGCGGCTTTCCGTCGCGCTCTGGCTCAGCTTCGCCAAGCTCGTGCTGCACCCCGGGGCGGTGGCCGTCGCCGCGCTCTGGATTTTCCCGGTGGAACGCGAGGCCGCGGGTGTGATGATCGCCGCGGCCGCGCTTCCCGTCGCGGGGAACGTCTATATCCTTGCCCGGCACTTCGGCGTGGCGCCGCAGCGTGTCTCCGCCTCCATCCTGATTTCCACCGCCTTCAGCATCCTCACCGTTTCCGCCGTCATCGCCTGGATTACGGCCGCCTGAGAAAGGACCACGCCATGCAGACCCTATCCGAGAACAAGTGCTACGGCGGCATCCAGGGTGTCTACCGCCACGCCTCCGACACCTGCGGCGGCGACATGACCTTCGGCCTCTTCCTGCCTGAAGAGGCAGCGGACCATCCGGTGCCGGCGCTCTGGTATCTCTCCGGCCTCACCTGCACGCATGAGAACGCAATGGTGAAGGCGGCTGCGCAGGGCTGGGCGGCGGAGGCGGGCATCGCGCTGGTCTTTCCCGACACATCGCCCAGGGGCGAGGGCGTGGCAGACGATCCGGCCTATGACCTCGGCCAGGGCGCGGGCTTCTACGTCAACGCGACCGAGATGCCGTGGGCGCCCCATTTCCGCATGTGGGACTACGTCGCCGATGAACTGCCGCGCATTCTGACCGCGAATTTCGCACTCGACGCGGACCGCCAGGCCATCACCGGCCATTCGATGGGGGGCCACGGCGCGCTGACGCTCGCGATGCGTCTCCCGGGGCGGTTCCGCTCCGTCTCGGCCTTTGCGCCCATTGCCCACCCGACCCAGTCCGACTGGGGCCGCAAGCAGTTCAGGGCCTATCTCGGCGCCGACGAGGCGGCCTGGGCGGGGCATGACGCGACGCTCCTGATGCGGCGCCTCGGCTTCGACGGGCCGGTGCTGATCGACCAGGGCTCGAAGGACCAGTTCCTCGACCTCCTCAAGCCCGAGGCGCTGGCGCAGGCGATGATGGAGCGGCGTCAGAACGGCCAGGTGCGGATGCAGCCCGGCTACGACCACAGCTACTTCTTCGTCTCCACCTTCATGCGCGACCATGTGGCCTTCCATGCCGAGGCGCTCTACGCATGAGCCTTTACGTCGATGCCGACGCCTGCCCTGTGAAGGACGAATGCATCCGTGCCGCCGAACGGCTGGGGGTGCGCGCCTTCCTCGTCTGCAACGGCGGGCTGCGCCCCTCGGCGCATCCGCTCGTCGAGGTCGTCTTCGTGACCGAGGGTCCGGACGAGGCCGACAAGTGGATCGCCGAACGCGCAGGGCCCGGCGACGTGGTGGTGACGGCCGACATTCCCCTCGCCGCGAAATGCGTGGCATCTGGCGCCGGGGTCCTGAAGCACGACGGCAGTGCGCTGACGCATGCCAACATCGGCAACGCGCTGGCCACGCGCGACCTCATGGCCGACCTGCGCGCCGCCGACCCGTTCCGGCAAGGCGGCGGGCGTGCCTTCGGCAAGGCCGATCGCGCGCGCTTCGCCGCCGCGCTCGACCGGACGCTCAGGGTGGCGGCGCGGTAAGGTGGTACCTGCCTCGCCCAACCCTGACGCGATGTCGCGGGTAGGACAGACGCGCCGCAGCCGGGCTGGCAGATCGATTCCATGACAACGCTCGACCCTGTTTCCGCCGAGGCGCGGACCCGCATCATCGGTGTGTTCTGCATCGTGGGCGGAATGCTGTTCTTTTCGCTCAACGACATGGGCATCAAGTTCCTGAGCGGTGACTATGCGCTCCACCAGGTCGTCCTGATCCGGACAATCGTCGCCATGGCGATCCTGCTCGCCGTCGTGATGCCGCTGCAGGGCGGCTACACGGGGCTCAGGACGCGCCGGCTGCGCGTCCACATCCTGCGCGGGGTCTTCGTCGTCTTCGCCAACATGCTCTTCTTCGTGGCGCTGGCCGCGATGCCGCTGGCCGAGGCGGTCGCGATCTCCTTCGTGAGCCCGCTGCTCATCACCGCCCTGTCGGTCCTCCTCCTAAGTGAAAAGGTGGGGCCGCGCCGCTGGCTCGCCGTCGGGTTCGGCCTTCTCGGCGTCATCGTCATCCTCAGACCGGGGACGGAGGCGTTCCGGCCGGTCGCCATCCTGCCGCTCCTCGGCGCCGTCGCCTATGCGATGGTCAACATTCTCACCCGCCGGCTCGGCGGCACGGAAAGCGCCGTCACGCTCGCCTTCTACATCCAGATCACCTTCGTCGTGGTCTCGGCGGCGATGGGGCTCGGCGTGGGCGACGGGCGCTACGCGGGCACCGGCGACGCCTCGCTCGACTTCCTCCTGCGCGCCTGGATGTGGCCGGAACCGGGCGACTGGCCGGTCCTCGCCATGCTCGGCATCGCGGCGGCCATCGGCTCGCTCCTCGTCGCGCAAGGCTACCGGCTCTGCGAGGCGGCCCTCGCCGCGCCCTTCGAATACACCGCCATGCCGCTCGCCGTCTTCTGGGGCGTCGTCGTCTTCGGCGACTGGCCGGACGCGGTCTCCTGGACGGGGATCGCCCTCATCCTCGCCGGCGGGCTCTATCTCATCTGGCGCGAGACGCGCCGCGGCGTAGCGCCGGAGGGCCCGCGCGCACGGCGCTGATCGGGGGTTTCCTTTCCCGGCGCACCCGCTACGTTGACGCGGACACAAGGGATAGAAGGCATGGCAGGGGAACGCGCGGTCGTCTTCGACATCGGCAACGTGCTGATCGAATGGCAGCCGGAACGGTTCTACGACCGTGCCATCGGCCCGGAGGCCCGCGCGCGGATGTTCGCCGAGGTGGACCTCCACGGGATGAACGAGGCGGTGGACCGGGGCGCCCCCTTTCGCGAGACGATCTATGCCACCGCCGCCCGCTACCCCGATTGGGAAGCCGAGATCCGGCTCTGGCACGACAACTGGATCGACATGGCCTCGCCCGCCATCCCGCATTCGGTGCGGCTCCTGCAGGCGCTGAAGGCCAGTGGCGTGCCGGTCTTCGCGCTGACGAATTTCGGTGACGATACTTTCGCCTTCGCAGAGCGCCATTACCCGTTCCTCGGCGAGTTCGACCGGGCCTTCGTCTCCGGTCGGCTGCGCATGACCAAGCCCGACCCCGCGATCTACGCCGCCGTCGAGGCCGGAACCGGCCGCACCGGGCCCGAGTTTCTCTTCACCGACGACCGGGCCGACAACATCGCGGTCGCCGTTGCGCGCGGCTGGGCGACGCATCATTTCGACGGCCCCGCCGGGCTGGCGGCAAGGCTGGTGGCGGAGGGGTTCCTGACGCGGGAGGAAGCGGCATGACGATCGAGATCGTCGGTCCCGAGGTCGAGGACCGGCTCGACTGGATCGCGCTGACCGAGGCCATCGAGGCCGGCCACCGCCTGCCCCGCGCGGAGGTTGCAGACACCATCCTGCGCCGGGGGGCGGACACGCTGCTTACCCGCTCCGCCTGGATCGACGGGCTCGGGCTCGCGGTCAAGGCGGCCTCGATCTTTCCTGGCAACGTGCGGCGCGGCATCCCTGCGATCAGCGGCGCGGTGAACCT
Organism: Albidovulum sp.; assembly: GCF_041919395.1. NCBI lineage: Bacteria > Pseudomonadati > Pseudomonadota > Alphaproteobacteria > Rhodobacterales > Paracoccaceae > Albidovulum > Albidovulum sp. Next base: position 16,660 of record NZ_JAYRTX010000055.1, on the reverse strand, counting down.
GCTGTCCGACGCCACGGGCGAACTGGAGGCGCTCGTGGACTTCCGGCTCGTGACCAAGTGGAAGACGGCCGGCGACAGCCTGCTCGCCGCCCGTCGGCTCGCGCGCAAGGAGGCGCGCAGCATCCTGATCGTCGGCGCCGGCGCCGTGGCGCATACCCTCGTAGAGGCATATTCGGCGGGCTTTGCGGGCGCACGCTTCACGATCTGGGCGCGCAACCCCGACGCCGCAAGGGCGTTTGCCGAGGAAACCGGCGCGAGACCGGTTGCCGATCTCGCGGCGGCCGTCGGCGGCGCGGACATCATCTGCTGCGCGACGATGGCGACCGAACCGCTCATCAGGGGCGCATGGCTCAGACCGGGCAGCCACCTCGACCTCATCGGCGCCTACCGGCCCGACATGCGCGAGGCCGACAGCGACTGCCTCCGCCGCGCCCGCGTCTTCTGCGACTCCCGCGCCACCACTGTCCACCACATCGGCGAGTTCATCGCCCCGCTGGCGGAGGGGGCGATCACCGAGGCTGACATCGTCGCGGACTATTACGACCTCGCGTCGGGCGCATTCGCGCGCCGGTCAGACGACGAGATCACGCTCTGCAAGAACGGCGGCGGCGCGCATCTGGACCTGATGACGGCGCGCTACATCCTCGGGGTCGCGCGCGGCGCCTGAACCCTTCCGTCTGGCGCATATCCTTCGGCGCTGCGGTGATGAAACCGCCGCCGCGCCCTCAGGCCGGCAGCGCGGCCCCCATGCGATGCTCGCGGATCGGCAGATGGACGATCGCCGAGAAGGCGCCGACCCCGACCCCGATCCACCAGACCAGCGTGTAGTCGCCGTAGATGTCGTACATCCGCCCACCGAGCCATACACCGAGGAATCCGCCGATCTGGTGGCTGAGAAAGACGATGCCGTAGAGCGTGCCCATGTAGCGCAGACCGTAGATGTGCGCGACAAGCCCGCTCGTCAGCGGCACCGTGGCGAGCCAGAGTGCCCCCATGAGGAGCGAGAAGATCAGCACCGAGGCCGGCGTGATCGGCATCAGGATGAACGCCGCCGCCACCACCGTCCGCGCGAGGTAGATGCCGGCGAGAAGGTATTTCTTCGTGTAGCGCTTGCCGAGCCAGCCCGCGGTGATCGAGCCGACGATATTCGCCATCCCGATGACCGAGATCGCGATGGCGCCCAGTGCCGAGGTCGTCGTGATCCCGACCGCCGCGAGCATGCCCCCGGGCGCGATCGCGCCGCACATCTCGGTCACCATCGCGGGGAAATGCGCGGTGATGAAGGCAAGCTGGTATCCGCAGGAGAAGAAGCCGAGGAAGATCAGGATGTAGGACGGGTCGCGGAAGGCCTTCAGGAGCACCTCGCCCATCGACTCTTCCAGTTCGGCCCGGCTCGCCCGTTCCGGCGCCCGCATCAGCGGCAGCGCGAAGAGGCTGAGAAGGATCACCGCCGCGAAGATCATGAAGACGGTCGGCCAGGCGTAGTGGCCCAGAAGGATCTCGGCCACCGGCGCACCGAACACCTGGCCGGCCGATCCCGCCGCCGTCGCGATGCCGAGCGCCAGCGACCGGTTCTCGGCGCTCGCCGCGCGTCCGACGACGGCGAGGATGACACCGAAGCCGGTGCCGGCGATGCCGAATCCGACGAGGATTTCCAGAAGCTGCATCTGGCCGGGCGTCACCGCGAAGGCCGAGAGGACCAGTCCGGCGGCATAGAAGAGCGCCCCCGCGACAATCGCGCGGCGGTCGCCGAACCTCTCGGCGAGCGCGCCGAAGATCGGCTGGCCGATCCCCCAGGCGAGGTTCTGGATTGCGATGGCGAGCGAGAACTCCGCGCGCGGCCAGCCGAACTCGGCGGCGATCGGGATCTGGAAGACGCCGAAGCTCGCCCGGATGGCGAAGCCCAGCATGATGATGACGCACCCGCCGATCAGCACGGGGGTGAAGAGGGGGGCGCGCACGGACATGCCGGTGTCTCCTTTCGGGCCTTGCGACTTAGCTCCGGGCCGGCGGCCCGGTCAAATCGAGAATTGTGATCGCGACAATTCCGGGCCGCCCGTGCCGTCGGGCTTTCCCTTGTCCCCGCGCCGCGTTATCGGGCGTGCATGGCCGAGACGCTGACCGAGATCTACGACCGGATGACGCACGAGGGGGGGCTCCGGCAGGACGCCGCCCAGCGCGCCGTCCTGCCGGAACTCGACCGAATCCGTTTCGGCCTCGAAGAGGCGAACGGGAAGAAGCGCGGCCTCCTCGGCGGGCTTTTCGCCAGGGCACCGGAGCCGGTGAGGGGTCTTTACCTCTGGGGCGGGGTCGGGCGCGGCAAGTCGATGCTGATGGACCTCTTCCATGGCCATGTCGCCATCGATGCCAAGCGTCGCGTGCATTTCCACGCCTTCATGCAGGAGGTGCAGGCGGCCTTGCACGCCGCGCGCAAGACCGGGGTCGACGACGCGATCCGGCCCGTGGCCGAGGACATCGCCGGCAAGCTCCGTCTGCTCAGCTTCGACGAGATGCAGATCACCGACATCGCCGACGCGATGATCGTCGGGCGGCTCTTCCAGATGCTCTTCGACCGTGGCGTGACGGTCGTCACCACGTCGAACCGCGTGCCCGACGATCTCTACAAGGACGGGCTGAACCGGCCGCTCTTTCTTCCCTTCATCCAGCTTCTGAAGGAGCGGATGGTCGTCCGCGAACTGGAGAGCGAGACGGACTACCGCCAGCACCGGCTCCAGGGGGCGCAGGTGTGGTTCACGCCCGCGGGTCCGGATGCGCGCGCGGCGATCTCGCGTATCTGGCTGGAACTGACCGGCGGCGGGGCCGACAGTCAGCTCAGGCTTGAGGTCAAGGGGCGCGAGGTGGTCCTGCCTGAGTATCACGCCGGCGTGGCACGCGCGTCGTTCTGGGAGCTTTGCGGCCGCCCGCTCGGTCCGGCCGACTTCCTCGCCATCGCCGGCGCGGTGCGGGTGCTGATCCTCGACGACATCCCGCATCTCTCGGCCGAGAACTACAACGAGGCGAAGCGATTCGTGACGCTCATAGACGCCCTCTACGAGGCGAAGGTGCGGCTGATCTGCTCGGCGGCCGACGAGCCCGAGCGGCTCTATGTCGAGGGCGAGGGCGCTTTCGAGTTCGAGCGCACGGCGAGCCGGCTCAGGGAGATGCAGGGGGCCGGATGGGGCGGCGATGCGGGGCGCTGACCGCGCTCAGGCCCGCGCGAGTTTCCGCGCCTGATCCAGAAGCGCGTCCACAACCGGCCGGTGCGGTTCGCGCGGATCGGCGATGAGCCCGACAAGGTGGCTCGCGTCCGGCGCGACGATCGGGATCGCCTTCAGCCCCGCGCCGTGCATCTCGGCCAGCGTCTCGGCCACGATGGCGACCCACTCGCCCGTCCGCACATGGGAAATGAGGGCGATGGAAGAATTGGCCTCCACCCGCGCCGGCACCTTGGTCCCCGCTTCGGCGAGGTGGCGGTTGACGATCCGCCGGTTCTGCATGTCGCCGGTCAGAAGGCAGAGCGGCAGGGTGGCGACCTCGACCCAGGGGATCGACGTCCGCCCGGCAAGGGCCGAGCCTTCGGCGACGAGCAGGCGGTAACCCTCGCGGTAGAGCGGCACCTGCACGACGCGGCCAAGCGGCTCGTTGTCGAGGTAGCTGATCCCGGCATCGAGATCCAGCCGCTCGATTCCGTCGAGAATCTCGACCGATGTGCGCGAGAGGATCGCCATATCCACATTGGGGTTGGCGGCGAGGAAGGGCGCGGTGAGCCGTGCGATCATCGGCAGCGCCGTCGGGATCACCCCGATCCGGAGGTTGCCCGAAAGCCCGAGCCGCCGCGCCCGCATCTCCTCGCGCAACGCGCGCGCATCCCCGACGATCCGGAGCGCCCAGTCGAGCACGCGCTGGCCTTCCGGCGTGAGCCCCTCGAAGCGCGAGGCGCGGAACACGAGCTGCACGCCGAGCTGCTCCTCCAGTTGCCGGATGGCGGAGGAAAGCGTGGGCTGGGTCACGCCCATGGTCTCGGCCGCGCGGCCGAAGTGGCGTTCATTGGCAAGCGCGATGAACATTTCAAGCTTGTCGATCATGGCCGGAGCCTACCCCGGCGGACGGAAGCGCGAAAGGTCGGGCTATTGTCGCCCGCGCGCCCCCGGATTACATCGGGGGCATGGCAGCATTCATCCCTTTCCTGAAGTCTCCTCCCCGCGTCTCTGTGCTGCGCCTGCAGGGCATGATCGTCGCGGGCGGACGCATGGGCGGCGGGCTCAGCGACGCCGCGCTCGCCCCGGTGATCGACAAGGCGTTCCGCAAGGGCCGGCCCGCCGCCGTGGCGCTCGCAATCAATTCCCCCGGCGGTTCGCCGGTGCAGTCCGCGTTGATCGCGGCGCGGATCCGGCGACTGGCCGAGGAAAAGAAGCTGCCCGTCCACGCCTTCGTGGAGGATGTGGCAGCCTCGGGTGGTTACTGGCTGGCGACGGCCGGCGACGACATCTGGGTCGATGCGAGTTCCGTCGTGGGCTCCATCGGCGTGATCTCGGCCGGCTTCGGATTCCCGGAGTTCCTCGCCCGTCACGGGATCGAGCGGCGCGTGCACACCGCCGGCCGTTCCAAGAGCTTTCTCGACCCGTTCCGGCCGGAGATGGCCGAAGACGTGGCACGGCTCATGGCGATTCTCGATCCCGTGCACGAGGCGTTCAAGACGCAGGTGCGCAGCCGGCGCGGCGGAAGGCTCGCCCCAGGCGACCTTTTCACGGGCGATGTCTGGGTCGGCCAGGCTGCCGTTGACCAGGGGTTGGCCGACGGGCTTGGCCACATGGTGCCGAAGCTGAAGGCACTATACGGCGACAAGGTGCGGCTCGTGCCCTATGGCGTGAAGAAGCCCTTCCTGCAGCGCTTCGGCGGGCATCTCCTTGGCGCGGCGATGGACGAGATCGAGGAACGCGCCCTCTGGGCGCGCTACGGGGTCTGACATGGTCAAGGCGGTCACGCTCCTCCTCGTCTTCCTCGCCGCACTCGCCGTCTTCGGGCGGCTCCGGTTTCCCGGACGCGGTCAGCGCCGGCTTGGGGCCGCACGTTGCGCGTCCTGCGGTCGGCCACGCATCGGCAACGCGCCCTGCCCCTGCGGGAGCAAGGCCGGATGAAGCGCGCGCTCGTCACCGGGGGGGCGCGGCGACTTGGCCGGGCGATGGCGCTCCATCTTGCGGGGCGCGGCATCGAGGTCGCCATCCACTACGCGAGTTCGGCGGAAGAGGCCGAAGCGACCGCCGCCGACGCCCGCGCGCTTGGCGTCACGGCCGCGACGCTGCGCGCCGATCTCCTGCAGGAGGCCGAAAGCCGCAGCCTCGTTGCCCGGGCGGCCGCGGCGCTCGGAGGGCCGATCGACCTTCTGGTCAACAACGCCTCCATTTTCGAATACGACAACATCCGCACCGGAACCCGCGAAAGCTGGGACCGGCACATCGAATCGAACCTCCGCGCACCGGTCGCGCTGACACAGGACTTTGCTGCCCAGGCGCCGAAAGCCGTGCGACAGGCGGATGGCGCCGCGCTTGCGCAGGGTCTCGTCGTCAACATGCTTGACCAGAGGGTGCGGAAGCTCACACCGGAATTCATGTCCTACACGGTGGCAAAGATGGGCCTTTGGGCCTTCACCCGGACCGCCGCCCGCGCACTCGCCCCCGATATCCGCGTCAACGCCATCGGCCCCGGCACCACGCTTCAGGGGGCGCGCCAGACCGCAGAGCAATTCCATGGACAGCGCGCCTGCTCGGTCCTTGAGCGCGGCGCCGACCCGGAGGACATCTGCGCGGCGCTTGGCTATCTCATCGATGCCCGCGCGGTCACCGGGCAGTTGATCTGCGTGGACGGAGGCCAGCATCTGGGCTGGAAGACACCCGACATCTTGGGTGTGGACTAGCGAAATATCGGCACGAAACGCCTGGCCGGGCTTGACTTGTCCACCTGTAACGCGGCTGTGACAAATGCGTGACGATTCTCCCAATGCTTTCAGTGATTTGCCGGAGATGCAGAAAAATCATGCGCGATTTCAATGGGTTGCGAGACTGCCTAAAAAACAGGCAACGTGATGAACCTAGCCGAAAACAAGGAAAATTTCCGCGCGTCGAATTCTTTTCGACAGAGTTATCCACATTTTCCGTGGACAGGATTTCGCTTGCCTTTGGGCACGCGAGGTTGCAGCCGAAGACAGGAATCGGTGCCGACGCAGGGGTCGCGAAATGAGGACGTTTCGAGATGACCGAGATGACGCGAGGTAAGCTTTCGGGGCACGCGCTGATCCAGTCGTACCTCAAGACGCTGACCGCCCAGCCCGGCGTCTACCGCATGCTCGATTCCGAGGGGCGGGTGCTTTACGTCGGCAAGGCCCGCAATCTCAAGGCGCGCGTCTCGAACTACGCGCGCCCCTCGGGCCATTCGGCGCGGATCGCGCGGATGATCCACGCGACGGCCTCGATGATGTTCCTGACGACGCGGACCGAGACCGAGGCGCTGCTTCTGGAGCAGAACCTCATCAAGCAGCTAAAGCCCTATTTCAACGTGCTCCTGCGCGACGACAAGTCCTTCCCGAACATCCTCGTGTCCAAGGAGCACCCGTTCCCGCAGATCAAGAAACATCGCGGCGCGAAGAAGGAGAAGGGCAACTATTACGGCCCCTTCGCCAGCGCCGGGGCGGTGAACCGGACGCTGAACCAGTTGCAGAAGGTGTTTCTGCTCCGCAACTGCTCCGACGCCATGTTCGCCAGCCGCACGCGGCCTTGCCTGCTCTACCAGATCAAGCGGTGCAGCGCGCCCTGTGTAGGCCATGTGAGCGAAGCGGATTACGGCACGCTCGTCGCCGATGCCGAACGCTTCCTGCAAGGCAAGTCCACGCAGGTGCAGGCCAGGCTTGCCGAGGACATGGCCGCCGCCTCGGAGGCGATGGAGTTCGAACGCGCCGCGGCCTTGCGCGACCGGATCAAGGCGCTGACCCAGGTCCAGCAGGTCCAGGGCATCAATCCTCGCGGCGTGGCCGAGGCGGATGTCGTCGCGCTCCACATGGAGGGCGGACAGGCCTGCGTGCAGGTGTTCTTCATCCGGGCCAACCAGAGCTGGGGCAACCGCGACTTCTACCCCAAGACCGGCGCCGGGGCCGAGGCGCCGGAAGTGCTCGAAGCCTTCCTCGGCCAGTTCTACGCCGACAAGGCGCCGCCGCGCCTCATCCTCCTGTCGCACCTGATCGAGGATGCCGACCTGATGACCGAGCTTCTGTCCGACCGCGCCGGCCGCAAGGTGGAGATCGCCGTCCCGCGACGGGGCGAGAAGGCGGAACTGGTCGAGAACGCCGCCCGCAACGCCCGCGAAAGCCTTGGCCGGAAGATGAGCGAAAGTGCTGCCCAGTCGAAGCTTCTCGAAGGGCTTGCCGAGGCGTTTGATCTCGACGCGCCGCCTCGGCGGATCGAGGTCTACGACAACTCGCACATCATGGGCACCCATGCCGTCGGCGGGATGATCGTCGCCGGGCCCGAGGGCTTCGTCAAAAGCCAGTACCGCAAGTTCAACATCAGGGGTGCGGACCTCACCCCCGGCGACGATTTCGGCATGATGAAGGAGGTGCTGACCCGTCGCTTCCAGAGACTGCTGAAAGAGGATCCCGACCGCGAAAGCGAAGCCTGGCCCGACCTCCTGCTGATCGACGGCGGCGCCGGGCAGGTCTCGGCGGTGAACGGGATCATGGAGGAACTGGGGGTCGAGGATGTGCCGATGATCGGCGTCGCCAAGGGCGTCGACCGCGATGCCGGCAAGGAGGAATTCCACCGCCCCGGCAAGCCCCCTTTCGCGCTCCCGCACAACTCCCCGGTCCTCTACTTCATCCAGCGCCTGAGGGACGAGGCCCATCGCTGGGCCATCGGCGCGCACCGGGCGAAGCGCGCCAAGTCCATCGGCGCCACCCCGCTCGACGAGGTACCCGGCATCGGCGCGGCGCGCAAGCGGGCGCTCCTCCAGCATTTCGGGTCGGCCAAGGCGGTAAGCCGCGCCGGGCTCGAAGACCTCAAGGCCGTGGACGGGATTTCGGCGACGATGGCGCAGACGGTCTACGACTACTTCCACGCGGGCGGGTGAGGACACGCCAAGATCATCCACCCGCGCCCGACATGGCGGCTTCGATCGCCTTCAGATGGACGGCCATCCGTTCGGCCGCCCCGGCGGCGTCGGCGGCGGCGATGCGGTCCACGATATCCCGGTGCTGGTCGCTGTGGATCGTGCGGAACTCGCCGGCGCCGGTCCTGCGATAGGTGCGGTGCCATTCCCGCTGCCAGGCGGCGCGGCGGCGCGCGCCGGACAGGTAGGTCAGCAGGCCGATCAGCACCGGGTTGCGCGACACCTCCGCGACCGCCCGGTGAAAGGCGTCATCCGCCTGCTCGCAGGCCGCGAGGTCGGGCGCCCGGCGTCCGGCGGCAAGCCTGCCGCGCAGGTGGGCGATGTCCGGCGCATCGGCGCGGCGCGCCGCTTCGGCGGCGACCTGCGGTTCGAGAAGGATGCGCGCCCGCATCAGGTCGGGCGGCGTCGCCCCTTCGACCAGGAGCATGTCCCTGACCGGCAGGTGCCGCGGTCGCGCGCCGCGAAAGGTGCCCTGGCCGACATGCCGCCAGATCTCGCCCTCGCGCTCCAGCGTGGAAAGCCCCTTGCGCAGGGTCTCGCGGCTGCATCCCAGGCGCATCGCGAGCATGCGTTCGGCGGGCAGCCGGTCGCCCGCGTCGGGGGCAAGCTCGGCGAGAAGGCGGCGCAGCCGGGATTCGGTCGTCTTGAAGCTCAGCCGCGTCATCGGCCTCTCTTTCCAGACCAATTTGCAGACCAATATGCCAGCGTGCAAGAAGATGCCACTTCAGAAGACGGAAGGGGCGCGGATGTTCGAGATTCTCTTGCTGGCCGGTGCCGGATTCGCGGCGGGTGTGCTGAACGCCGTCGCCGGCGGCGGGACGTTCCTGACCCTGCCCGCACTCATCCATGTCGGCATACCGCCGGTCAGCGCCAATGCCACCGCGACACTGACCGCGCTGCCGGGCTATCTGAGCAGCGCCTGGGCCTTCAGGAACGACATGGAGCCCGAAGGCAGCCTCGGACTGCGCGCGATCATCGCGATCTCCGCAGTCGGCGCCATTCTCGGCGCGCTGCTGCTGATCGTGACGCCGGGGGATACGTTCCTGTGGATCGTGCCCTGGCTCCTGCTTCTCGCGACGGTGCTGTTCGCGGCCGGACCTCGCCTGATCCGGCTCCTGCGGCGGCAGGGCGGCCATGCCGCGGGTCCCCTGCCATCGGCGCTCGCGATCCTCGCCGTATCGGTCTATGGCGGATACTTCAACGGCGGGCTCGGGATCATGCTACTCGCGGCCTTCGGCCTCATCGGCTATGCCAACCTGCACGGCATGAACGGACTGAAGAACGTCCTGTCGGCGGTCCTGTCGCTGCTGTCCGCGCTTGCCTTCGTCGCGGCCGGCCTGATCGCCTGGGAACAGGCGCTGGTCATGGCGGCGAGCGCGGCGCTGGGCGGCTATGTCGGCGCGCGTCAAAGCCGGCGCATCGCAAGGACCGATCTTTTGCGCCATTTCGTGACCGCCGTCGGGGCGATCATGACCATCCTGTTCTTCCTTCGCTGAGCGTAACCCTCTTCGCGCGGGTCCTCGCCGCCGCCAGGCTCTCCGTCCGGAGACAAAGCCCCCCGCCCGAAAGGGCACTGCCGCAGCGTTTCGGTTCGCCCAAGGCCGTCACGCGCGCCGGAGTGGACAGCCTTGCGGCCGTGAACGCGATTTCCGAACCGATGGCGAAGACGCTCCGCGACTGCTTCCGCGCGGGCAACTGAACCGCACGATTTCAGAAAGATTTCAGCCAGCCGACCGGACGCCATCTGCGATCAGGCCTACCCTCTGGGCCTGCACCGGATTGCCCAGGAGGCCCGTCATGCTGCGTCATCGTCACCCCACGGTCAGTGAAAAGGAGAACCACTGGACGCCCGAGGCGGATTGGGAAACGCGGACCGAGGCCCGGGCCCGCCGTGCGGAACTGGCCCATCTGATCGCAGACGGCATGTCGATCGGGGCGCATCCCGACTACCTTGCGATCCTTGACGCGGACGATCCGCGCATTCTTCAGGCCGACTATCCGCCGCTGCTGCCGGCACTCTCGCGCGCGGGTCGTGACATGGCCAAAAGGGCGTTGACAGCCTGGCTGCGCAGGCTTCCGATGAGGCATCGCAAGGTCGCAGCGGTGTCGGATGCCGGGTGTGCAGGAGGAGACGGGGACGATCCATTTTGCCGGGTTCAGCCTTGATCCGGCGCGTGGAACGCTGGAACACGATGGCGTGCCCGTCGAAATCCGCGCCAAGACCTATGCCCTGCTGACCCAACTGGCCGCACATCGCGGCGCGGTCGTGCAGAAGGAAAGCCTGATGGCCGCCGTCTGGCCCGGCGTCTTCGTCAGCGATGACACCCTGACACAAACCATCAAGGACCTGCGCCGCGTGCTGGGACCCGAGACCCGGCACATCGTTCGGACCTTTCCGCGTCGCGGCTACATGCTCGATATCGCCCGCACCGTCCCGGCGTCGCCATCCTCGACGGGATCGGGGGTTCGGGAATTGCGTCTCGCGGTCCTTCCGTTCGGCGTGGATGGCGACGACGGGGACGACCGGTTGTTCCGCGACATTGCCGAGGAAGTGACCTACGGCCTCGCCCGCTATCGGACGCTGGCGGTGATCTCGCCCTATTCCGCCCTCGGCCTATCTCCGGACGGGCCGCGTGAGGTTCACGCCGACTATGTGGTGCGCGGCCGCGTGCGCCGGGCGGGCGACCGCTACCGCATCTCGGTCTACCTCACCGAAACGTCCGGAATGCGGCAGATCTGGGGGGAAACCTTCACGCTCGACGAGACAGAGGTGCTGACCCTGGAGAATACGCTGCCCCGCCGGATCATCCAGCGCGTTGCCGCGACAGCCGAGGAATCGGCGATGGATGCGCCGCTCTCGGGCCGGCCGGCAGACATCCAGGCCTTCCGCCACTTCGTCACCGCGCGGCGGTATCTCAGAGATGTCGGGCCGGGTGTGAACGAAGCCGCCTGCGATCACCTGCGCGAGGCCCTGAAGATCGACCCGGATTTCGCCATCGCGCTCGGCTATCTCGCGCTCGCAGAGGTCATCGCCGCAGGCTATGGCTCTGCACCGAAAGAGGTACTGGACCGCGCGCTGGTCAATGCGTCCCGCGCCGTGGCGCTCGCGCCGGAAGAGGCGCGCTGCCATCGGATGCTCGGCCTCGTCCACCAGTTCCGCCGCGAAACCGGCGCGGCCGAGTTCCATGCCCGGCATGCGCTGGAACTGAATCCCTACGACACGGACACGATGGCCGCGTTGAGCTACATGCTCTCGAACCAGGGCCGCGGGCTGGAGGCGCTGGAGCTTTGCCGCCGGGCCATCGAGCTGAACCCGTTCCACCCGATGTGGTATTTCCTCGATCTCGCGGTCGCAGCCTTCACGGCCGGGGATTACGGCCTTTCGATCGAGAGTCTTCTCAGGCTCGCGCCGCGCGGCCCGATGCGCGAGACCCGGCTCGCCGCGGCGTACGCATTGGCCGGCCGCACGGACGAGGCCGCCCGCCACATCGACGCTGCGCTCGCGCTCGACCCGGCCTGGGATCCAGTGAAGGATGGGGCCGAAGCGGTGGAATACGTCAACCCCGCCGACACCGCCCGCTTCGTCGAGGGCGTTCGCCGCGCCCTTGCGGCGCGGCAGGGAACCGGCACCCTCTGACGCACCGGCGAACCTGTCCCCCCTTTCCGTTTGACGCCCCCGCCACTAGGCTGCCATGCGGGAAGCGGACGCCGCCGCCAGGAGCCTCCACCATGACCGAAGATAATCGCGCCTCGCCCGCCGAGCTTCTCCACCTGCGCGGCCGCGCGCTCGAAAAGGGCGAACCGATCGCGCTGCCCCTGACGCTCGCCTCGATGTACCACTTGCCGGGCGATCCGGCGGGATACGCGAGCTACGGGCGCTCGGACAACCCGACATGGGAGGCCTGCGAGAAGATGCTCGGCCATCTCGAGGGGGCCGAGGCGGTGCTGTTCCCCTCCGGCATGGCCGCGATCACCGCGCCGTTCCTTGCCCTCCTCTCCGCCGGGGACCGGGTGCTGCTGCCATCGGACGGCTATTACACGACGCGGCTCCTGGCCGACCGCATCCTCGCCAAGCTCGGCGTGACATTCGACCGGCGCCCGACCGCGGCCTTCGCCGAGGGCGGCTTCGAGGGCTATCGCCTCGTCTTCGTGGAGAGTCCCTCGAATCCGGGCCTGGATCTCTGCGACATCGCCGAGGTGGCCGGCCAGGTGCGGTCGTCGGGCGGCCTCACCATCGTGGACAATACCACCATGACGCCCTTCGGCCAGCGTCCGCTGAACCTTGGGGCCGATATTGTCCTGGCCTCCGACACCAAGGCGCCGGGGGGCCATTCCGACCTTCTGATGGGCCATGTGGCCGCCCGAGATGCCGGCCTGATCGCGGCGCTGAGGGACTGGCGCAAGATTTCCGGCACCATCCCCGGCCCGTTCGAGGCCTGGCTCCTGCACCGCAGCCTGGAGACACTGGAGTTGCGCTTCGACCGAATGTGCCGGACTGCGGGCACGGTCGCCGAACGGCTCGCCGTGCATCCGTCGGTGAAGGCAATTCGCTACCCCGGCCTGCCGGGCGACCCGGCCCACAACCTCGCCGCGCGACAGATGCAACGGTCGGGGTTCCTCGTCGGGCTGACGCTCGCCTCGGGCGCGGCCGCCGAGGCCTTCATCGCCGCCTGCCCCTTCCTCCGGCCCGCCACCTCTTTCGGTGGCGTCCACAGTTCGGCCGAACGCCGCGACCGCTGGGGCGATGCGGTGGCCCCCGGCTTCGTGCGCCTCGCCATCGGCTGCGAACCGCTGGACGAGCTCTGGCCCGCCCTCGACAGGGCGCTCGCGGCGGCGGACTGAGCGGCGGGTCACGCCTCTTCCAGTTGCCGCCGCCAGTCGCTAGGGTGCCGCCATGAGATGGACGATCCCGAACACGCTGACGGTCCTCCGCCTGCTCGCCGCACCCGGTGTCGCGGTGATGTTCCTTTATTTTCACCGGCCCTGGGCAGACTGGTTCGCGCTCGTCCTCTTCGTCTCCGCCGCCATCACCGATTATTTCGACGGCTATCTCGCACGGCTCTGGAAGCAGGAATCGAAGTTCGGCGCCATGCTCGATCCGATCGCCGACAAGGCGATGGTGGTGATCGCGATCATGGTGCTGACCGGCTACTCGGGGATGAACCCCTGGCTGATCCTGCCAGCGACGCTGATCCTCTTCCGTGAGGTCTTCGTCTCGGGACTGAGGGAGTACCTCGGCGCCACGGCGGGCTCTCTGAAGGTCACGAACCTTGCAAAGTGGAAGACCACGGCGCAGATGATCGCCATAGCCATTCTCTTCCTCGGCACCGGGCTCGAACATCTCGAAGGCATCGCGCGGCGCGGCCTAACCCCCGAGGAATATGCCGACCTTGTCACGGCCGGGCTCGCCGACCCGATCCGCTCATGCGGGGTGCGTGGCTGTTCTTCCTATGCCACCTTCGTCGGGCTCGGCTTGATCTGGATCGCGGCCGTTCTCACATTCCTCACGGGGTGGGAATACTTCCGCAAGGCCCTGCCGTTTCTGAAGGACGAACGATGATCGACGTGCTCTACTTCGCCTGGGTGCGCGAGCGCATCGGCCTGCCGCGCGAGCGGGTCGATACATCGGCCGCGACCGTGGCCGATCTCGTCGCGGAACTGAGGTCCCGCGAAGACCGCTATGCCGCCGCCTTCGCCGACCTGCGAAGCTTGCGGGTGGCACTCGACCAGCAGCTTGCCGATTTCTCCGCGCCGCTTGCCGGCGTGCGCGAGGTCGCCTTCTTCCCGCCGATGACTGGGGGCTGAGCCATGGCGGTCCGGGTCCGTGTCCAGGCGGAACCCTTCGACTACGGCGCGGAATGCGCCGGCTTCGGCGCCGGTGGGCGCGGCGTGGGCGCGGTCGTCACATTTCTCGGCATCGTCCGCGACGACAGCGGGCAACTGGCGCGGATGGAGATCGAGCACTATCCCGGGATGACCGAGAAGGCGATCGCGGCAATCGCGGAGGAGGCGCATGTGCGGTGGAGCCTGGCCGAACTTCTGGTCATTCACCGCTACGGCCCGCTCGCACCCGGCGAGGCGATCATGATGGTGGCGACGGCCGCGCGCCATCGGGTCGCGGCCTTCGAGGCGGCGGAATTCCTGATGGACTACCTGAAGTCCCGCGCGCCCTTCTGGAAGAAGGAAATCGGCGCCGATGGCGCGACATGGGTCGCCGCGACCGAGGAGGATGAGGAAGCGCTGACGCGGTGGTAGGCAGGACCGGTCAGCCGGCGTGCATCCGCTCGATGTAGGCGCGCAGTTCCTCGGCCTCGGCCCTGGCGTCACGCAGGCCGTCCATCGCCGCCCGCAGTTCCGCCTGCGACTGGTTGAGCCGGTTGGTCAGTTCCGCCTCGCGGCTTTCGAGGAAGGTGATCGCGGCATCGCGGGTTTCCTCGGCCTCGTGCAGGTCGCGCGCCATCTTTTCCAGGTCGTCGATCTCGGCCTTCGTGACCCGGCTGAGGCGATGGACGAACCAGCAGGCGAACCAACCTAGCCCGAAGGCCACGAAGAGGATGATCGCCGTGGCGATGATGAGTTCGGTTCTGTTCATGGCCCTGCTTTGGCTGTTCGTTTCCTGCCGGTCAAGCCCCGCCCGGGCGCGTCAACGGTCCGGCCGCGGTTTCGGCTTTGCCGTGTCATCGGCCGGCGTGTTGACGACGACAGGTACCCCGTCCTCTGCCTGGCCTTCCGTCGCAGCCGTGGCTGCGGGCTTGATCAGACGGAACTCGATCCGGCGGTTGGCCTCCCGGCCCGCCTCGGTCTCGTTCTCACCGATGGGCACGGTCTCGCCAAAGCCCGTGGCGGTGAGGTTTCCGGTCAGGACCCGACGCTCCATCAGCGCGGCGACGACGGCCTCGGCCCGCTTCTGGCTGAGCTCGAGGTTCATCTCTTCCCGGCCCTGGGCGTCGGTGTGGCCCCCGACCTCCATCGGAAAGTCAGCGCATTGCTTCATCTGTTCGGCAATCTTGTCGAGCGTCCCGGCCGCATCGCGGGCAATCTGGGCGGAGCCAGGCTCGAAGTTGATCTTGTGTTCGGCGAGGATCGCGTTGATCCCGTCCACGCACTCCTCGTCCGTGGGCAGCCCGAGAAGCGGGTCGAGCTTCGCGTCATAGCGGATGTCGAGCTTGAAGTTCAGCCCTTCGCCCAGGCGGCTCGACAGGATCCGCGCGACGTTGTCGGATGCGATGGAAGAGCCGGTCACGCCGGATACCCTGATGATCTCGGGGCGTACCTGCGCGGTGCCGTTGTCGAGTTCCGCAAGCGCCTCGAGGGTCGCGAGGACCCGGACCGTCCAGCCGGCGGGCATGTCCGGGGCGAGGCGCGTAGCGGCATGGACGGAGACGGAGCCGAAGCGCGCCCGGGCGAAGCTGTCCACGGCATCGCGCGAGAGCGCGTCGCCGAGCCTGCCGCGCATCTCGAGCTTGCCTTCGGACGAAAGCGTCGCGACAAACTCGGGCACCACCGACGCCGCCGACTCCTCCGTCGGTCTGGGCGTAAGCACGGCGTGGAGAGAAAAGACCTCGGGCAGGTTCGATTCGAGTTCGCCCACTACGCGGTCAAAGGCGTCCTGGGACACCGTCTCGGCGGCCACCAGCGAAATGTCGGCATCCGAGAAGGTGACCGACCCGGCGCCAAGCTCCTTCATCGCGGCCAGTGCCATGGTGACCGCGTCGGCCCAGGCGGGTGTTGGCACACCAAGCCCGATGGTGCAGGCGATCTTGCGGGTGGCACCTGCCGCGTTGGCCGCGGCGATGATCCGGTCGCGCGCCTTCTCGCTGTCGGCCGAGCAGGCGTCGAAACGTGCGCCGTTCTCGTCGATCAGGAATCGCAGCGTGAAGGGGGTGATCACCGGCCGCGGCGCCGAGATGTCGAGCATGAGCCTGATGCCCTTGGGCGCACGGCGGCTGAGGTCGGCCTCCAGTCGCGCCTTTTCCGCCGCGCTGTCGGAAATCGCGGTGATCGCCACGCGATCCGCGAAGATCGAGACCTTCGAGCGCGGCAGCGTGGCCAGCGCCTCGATCCCGAAATCGAGCGCTGCCGCCCATCCTTTGGGCACCGGATGGTCGGCCGCCTCCAGCATGTCCGTCACCGTGCCGTCGCCCGCGGCCTCGCCGAGTTTCACCGCCAGTCCTTCGCGGTCAGTCGCGGAAGGAACCAGTCCGATGAGAGAGACGCCGTCGCCATTGCGCAGGATCTCGACGGTGAAGTCCGGCGCCTTGAGTGCGGCAGGATCGGCCACGTCCATCGTGTCGATCACGCGATCCGGGTCCACCACGGTACCCGCGGCCGTCAACGCCCGGAATCGCTCCGCCTCGGAGGGCGCGGTGCCGGCAAGCGTGATCTGGAGCCCGTCGGCCAGGACCTCGACCCAGTCCTGCCCAACGGCGGCGAGCGCCCCGGTCACGCCCTCGGCCGACCGACGCTCCACGAAGCCCGCCGCGACGGTCGCGGCCAGAAGGCTGAG
>NZ_JAYRTX010000054.1:0-22267 GCF_041919395.1 Albidovulum sp. | reverse complement strand
CCCCGACGCGGCAACGGCCCCGCTGCCTGCCGCGACGCCCATAAGGGCGAAGACCAGCGCATAGCGCCCGCGGTTGCGGCGCAGATCGAGCACTGCGAGCACCGCATCCTGCCGGTCCGTCGCCGGGGCCCTGTGCGGCGGTCGCGCTGCCGCGCTTACCGCCACCGCGAAGGCGAGGAAACCGAGCGAGAGGAGCACCGCAGGCGCGAGGGCCGGGGTGCTTGCGGCTGCGAGCCCGGCGATTGCGGCGGCAACCGCCTGTCCCGGAAGGAGCCAGACGAGAAAGAGCCGGATGGGGCGGAATGCGGGCATGGCGACATCGCGGATGACAGTTGCGGAACCTGCGTATCTGCCGATATGGGCATCGCCGTGGCGTCGCGGGGTCGCGCCGGGATCAATTCGGCGGCATTTGCGTCCCCGCGCGACGGGTTTTCGCCCGGCCTCCACGGCACTCCGGCGGCAAGCGCCCCGGCGCCCGCTCAGTCCGCGCGCCG
This sequence comes from Albidovulum sp., assembly GCF_041919395.1. Taxonomy (NCBI): domain Bacteria; kingdom Pseudomonadati; phylum Pseudomonadota; class Alphaproteobacteria; order Rhodobacterales; family Paracoccaceae; genus Albidovulum; species Albidovulum sp. The sequence goes on along the minus strand of NZ_JAYRTX010000054.1, from coordinate 21,773 downwards.
GCCGTCCTGGGGGCGCACCGACCGCCCCATCCGCCCGCCCCGGCGCATCGCCTGCGGCGCCGCGCCAAGCCCGGCTTCCAGCACGGGGTTCATGGGATGGCCGGGATGGACGGCGGCATAGGTGGCCAGAAGCGCGCGCAGTGCCTCGGCCGTGTCGGTTCCGGGCGCAAGGCTCAGCGCCCAGTCGAGGAAGATCGAGCGGCATTCGCCCCCGGTGATGCCCTCGATCGCGTAGCTTTCCCGCACGAGTCCCTTGGGATCGGCCACTTTCAGTTCCATCGCCTTGCGTCCCATCCCGTCATGTCCCCAGATCCCCGCCCGCGCCCGGGGCGGCCCCTTCGGGGACCGTGCCAAGAGCCTTGTCGATGATGCCGGCCGCCTGCGCCGTCTGAAGGCCAAGCTGCGACGCAAGGGCGGCGATATCCGACATGCCGGTCTCGCGCAGAAGGAAGGCCCGACCACCCTCGCCCACCGCCGCCATGTCCAGCGGCTTCTGGGTCAGCAGCCGCCCGCCCGCCTGGAGCCGCCAGAGGAAGCGGTAGGCTTCCTGTAGCGCGGCTTCGTCGGACGCGGCGAGAAGGCCCGCCCTGAGGCCCGCGCGCAGTTGCGGCTCCACCCGCCGCGCGGGGGCCGCGGCGCGGAGCGCGCAGGATTGTGCCAGAAGCTCGATGTCCTGCAGCCGGCCGGGGCCGATCTTCGCCTCCCATTTGCCGTCCGGGGCCTTGGCCGCGAAGATCCGGGCGCGCATCTCCGCGGTGTCGGGCAGGACGCGCGGGTCGGTGCCCGTTGCGGCAAGAACGGCGATGCGGATCGCCTCCACCTCCGCGGCGAGTGCGGGATCGCCGGCGACCGGGCGGGCGCGGGTCAGCGCGAGATGCTCCCAGGTCCAGGCCTCGGTCATCTGGTAGTCGCGGAAGCTCTGGACCGAGGTTGCCACCGGCCCCTGCCGGCCCGAGGGCCTGAGCCGCATGTCCACCTCGTAGAGCCGTCCGTCCGCCATCGGGGCCGTGAGCGCGGTGACCAGCGCCTGGGTGAGGCGCGCGTAATAGGCCCGTGCGGCGAGAGGGCGCTTTCCTTCCGAGGCCTCGGCCCCGGCGGCATCGTAGATGACGATGAGATCGAGGTCCGAGGCCGCGTTCAACCGCTCCGCCCCGAGCGACCCCATGCCGAGCACGACCGCGCCGCGCCCCGGCGGCGCCCCGTGCTTGGACGCGAAATCGGCGACGACGACCGGCCAGAGCGCGGCCAGCACCGCGCCGGCAAGGTCGGCGTATTCGCGCCCCGCAACCGAGGCGTCGATCAGCCCCCGCAGATGGTGGACGCCGATGCGGAAGTGCCATTCCCGCGTCCAGACCCGTGCGGCGGTGAGCCGCGCCTCGTAGTCCGCGACCCCCGCAAGTCGCCGCGAAAGCTCGGCGGCGAGCGCCTCGGCGCCCGGCCAGTCGGCGAAGAAGTCGCCGCCGATCACCGCGTCGAGAACGGCGGCATTGCGCGACAGGTATTGCGCAAGTCCCGGTGCGGTTGCGCAAATGTCAACAATCAGGTCGATCAATTGCGGATTGGCGTCAAAGAGCGAAAAGAGCTGCACCCCCGCCGGCAATCCGCCGAGGAAGCCGTCGAACTGCCTCAGGGCCTCGGCGGGACTGGCGGCGCGGGAAAGCCGGCTCAGGATTTCGGGCTGCACGCGCTTGAAGATCGACACCGCGCGCTCGGACCGGAGCGCCGGATAGGCGCGCCAGCCATCGACGACGGCCCGGGTCTCTGCGTCCATCTCGGGGCCCGTGCGCGTCTCGCCGGGGGCAAAGAAGCCCTCGGTCAGGTCCGCCACCCGTTCCAGGCGTGCCTTGAGGCCCTCGCGGAACCGCCGCGTGTCGCCCTCGCCGCACATCCGGGCGATGCGATCGAAGCCTTCGGACGACGCGGGCAGCGCATGGGTCTGGGCGTCGCCCACCATCTGCACGCGGTGCTCCACCTCCCGGTGGGCGCGATAAAGCGCGGTGAGTTCCGTCGCATCCGCCTCCGGCACCCAGCCCTTCACGGCGAGCGCGGCGAGCCCGCCCACGGTGTCGCGGAGCCGGAGGTCGGGGTCGCGCCCGCCGGCGATGAGCTGGCGGGTCTGGGTGAAGAACTCGATCTCGCGGATGCCGCCCGGCCCGAGCTTCATGTCGTGACCTTCGAGTGCGATCGGCCCGTGGAGACCCTTGTGGTCGCGGATGCGAAGCCGCATGTCGTGGGCATCCTGGATGGCCGCGAAGTCGAGGTGGCGGCGCCAGACGAAGGGAGTGAGGGCGTCAAGGAACCGCTCGCCCGCCGCGATGTCGCCCGCTGCCGCGCGCGCCTTGATGTAGGCCGCGCGCTCCCAGGTGCGGCCCTGCGCCTCGTAATACTGTTCGGCCGCCGACATGGAGATGCAGACGGGCGTCACCGAGGCGTCGGGCCTGAGGCGCAGGTCGGTTCGGAAGACGTAGCCCTCCGCCGTCATGTCGGAAAGAAGTGCCGCCATCCGGCGCACCACCCGGATCAGCGCCGCCCGCGCCTCCGGCACGTCCGCGCCCGGATAGCGGCTGTCGTCGAAAAGACAGATGAGGTCGATGTCGGAGGAATAGTTGAGTTCCCCCGCCCCCATCTTGCCCATGGCGAGCGCCACAAGCCCGGCGGCGGTCGCGGCATCCGTCTCCGTGGCGCCGGGAATTCGGTCGCGCCGGATCTCGGCTGCGACGAGGGCGCGGAAGGCGAGGTCCACCGCCCGGTCGGCGAGCCCGGTCAGGGCCCCCGTGACCGACTCCAGCGGCCAGACTCCGCCGAGGTCGGCAAGCCCGGCGAGAAGCGCCACCCGGCGCTTGGCGCGGCGGAGTTCCGAGCCGAGCGCATCGGCCCCCTCCACGCCGTCCAGCCGCCCGAGTTCCGCCGCAAGCGCCGCCTCCGGCGCGCCGGCGAGCGCCTCTTCCAGCCAGTCCGCCTCCCTCAGCATGAGGCCGCACAGATAGGGGCTGCAACCGGCCGTTCCCTCCAGGAGGGCGCGCAGGTCGGCAGGCAGGCAGGCGAACCGCGCCAGCACCTCCTCGGCGCGGGCGGGTTCATAGGGGATCGGGCTGCGGGCGAGGCGGGACGCGAAGCTCATGGCGCGACAGTAACGGGCCACGGGGAGCCGTCAATCGCCCCCCGCTTGCGCATCCCGCCGCGACCGGGTTCAGTGGCAAGGTGTCGGAACTCGGGAGCAAGGAATGAGCAAGAGCCTGAAGCGGGTGGCGGATGCGCTGGCGACGGCCGGGGTTGACGCGACGATCCTGGAAATGCCGGGCGAGACGCGCACCGCCCAGCAGGCCGCCGATGCCGCGGGTTGCGTTCTCGACCAGATCGTGAAGTCGATCATCTTCCGGGGCGAGGCGTCGGGCCACATCGTCCTCTTCCTCACCGCAGGCGGCAACCGAGTGAGTCCGGCCCTGGCGAGCGCGGTGGCGGGCCAGACACTCGGCAAGGCGGACGCCGACCTCGTCCGCGCCGAGACCGGTTTCGCCATCGGCGGGGTGGCCCCTGTGGGCCACATCGTCCCCGTGCCGACGTTCTTCGACCCGCGCCTGCTCGACTTCCCGACGGTCTGGGCCGCCGCGGGGACGCCGCGGCACATCTTTCCCATCGCGCCGGCGCTGCTCCTGTCGGTCACTGGCGCCAAGGTTGCAGCGTTCGCCGAGGCGGCGGCCGCCGGCGCATGATGTAAATTTCTTTCACATTGCCTCTTGACGCCGCCCGATCGCAATCCGATCTTGCGTGATGTGAAACACATTCACATCAACCCCGCGTCAAACCCACGGAGGAAACCCGCATGTCCACCATCGCCGCCTGGCCCGGTCGCGCCGAAGCCTGGCTCGACGATCGCGGCAAGGGCGCCTGGATCGTCGCCATGGTGCTCGGCTTCATCGCCTTCTGGCCCATCGGCCTCTTCATCCTCGGCTACATGATCTGGAGCAAACGCATGTTCTCGAAAGGCTGCGGCTGGGGCCGCCACAATGCGCACCACGACATGGCCCGCACCTGGGCGAACCGGCACGGGTTCCGCTCTTCCGGCAACACCGCCTTCGACGCCTACAAGGCCGACACGCTCGACCGTCTCGAGCGCGAACAGGAGGAGTTCGAGGCCTTCCTGAAGCGCCTGCGCGAAAGCAAGGACAAGGCCGAGTTCGACCAGTACCTCGATGAACGCGCCCGCGCTGCCCGCGACGAAAGCGCGCGGCGGGCCGAGGACGGCCAGACCGGCGGCGGCGAGGGAAATGGCGGCCGCTACTGAGCCGGAACGGACCCTTGCTGGCCACGGCCCGGACCGCTCCGGGCCGTTCGCCTTGTCTGGGGGGCCGGATCGGCCGGATTGTACCGAACAGAAGGCTTGGCGGAAATCGACCTGCTTGCTAACGTCGGCGCAGCCGACCATCCGAAGCCCGAAAGCCTGATCCGACGCCGGCCATGCGCCACACGCTGCCCATCGCGCCCCAGTTCTACGTGACGGCCCCGCAGCCCTGCCCCTATCTCGAGGGCCGGTCTGAGCGGAAATTGTTCACCGCGCTCCAGGGCGACAATGCCGAGCGGCTGAACGACGCGCTTTCCAAGCAGGGATTCCGGCGCTCCCAGAACGTGCTCTACCGCCCTTCCTGCGCCGAATGCGCGGCCTGCCTTTCGGCGCGCATCCGGGTGGCGGACTTCGTGCCGAACCGCAGCCAGCGCCGCACGATCCGCAGGAACGCCTACCTGCGCCGCGACGCGACGAGCCCTTGGGCGACCGAGGATCAGTACGCGCTCTTCCGCCGCTACCTCGACAGCCGTCATTCCGACGGCGGGATGGCCGACATGGACATCTTCGAGTTCGCCGCGATGATCGAGGAGACGCCGGTCAAGAGCCGCGTCATCGAGTATTCCGCAGCCCCGGACGAACCGGGCGGTCGGCGGAAGCTGACGGCCGTCTGCCTGACCGACGTGCTCGATGACGGCCTGAGCATGGTCTACAGCTTCTACGAGCCCGACAAGGCGGGCGACAGCCTCGGCACCTACATCATCCTCGACCACGTCGATCTCGCCCGCCGTACCGGCCTTCCTTACGTCTATCTCGGCTACTGGGTGCCCGGGAGCCGCAAGATGGGCTACAAGGCGGGTTTCGGCGCGCTCGAGATCTACAAGAACGGACGCTGGCAGGACATCGGTGACCCGGCCGACCATTCCGGCGACACCCATCCCCTTTCCGTCGATCCGATCGCCGAACAGGTCGCGCGCATCGCGCTTCCGGAGGCACGCCCGACCCGCGGCTGACGGCGGGCCGCAGTCGCCCCCCCGCGGCGCGATGCGGCCCCGGCCGAGAATTTCCCTCGCGGCAGATGCCGGCTTTGGGCACTCGTGGTTAGACCGATCCGGCGGGACGTTCTATAAAAACCGGACCGGACCGTCGAATCCGGAAAAAACGGGGAGGCCACATGCAAGTATTGCTGGCGCTGTCGCGCCTGATCGACCGCATCAACGAGACGATAGGCAAGTCCGTCGCCTGGCTCATCCTGATCGCGATCTTCGTCTCGGCGGTGAACGCGAGTGTCCGGAAACTCTTCAACACCTCGTCCAATGCCTGGCTCGAACTGCAGTGGTATCTCTACGGCGCGGCCTTCATGCTGGCGGCCGCCTACACGCTGAAGCAGAACGAGCACATCCGCATCGACATCGTCTACGGCCGCTGGTCCCGGCGCACGCAGCACTGGATCGACCTCTTCGGGCATGTCTTCTTCCTGATGCCGTTCGTGCTCCTGATGACCTGGTTCTTCACCCCCTACGTCCTGCAGTCGTTCCGTTCGCAGGAGGTGTCCACCAACGCCGGCGGGCTGATCATCTGGCCGGCGAAGGCGCTGCTGCTGATCGGCTTCGCCCAGCTCTCCCTTCAGGGGTTTTCGGAAATCATCAAGAAGATCGCCGTCATGCGCGGCCTGATCGAGGATCCCCACCCCTTCGTCTCCGCCCATGAGGCGGCAGAACGGGAAGGCGAGACTCTGGTCTCGGAGATCCGCAAATGATGGAATTCATCGCCCTGAACATGGCGCCCATCATGTTCGCCTCGCTCGTGATCTTCCTTCTGCTCGGCTATCCGGTGGCCTTCGCACTGGCCGCGAACGGGCTCCTGTTCTTCTTCATCGGCGTGGAGCTTGCCCCCCTTTCGGAAGGCGCGATCAACCTGTCCTGGCCGCTGCTGAACACGATGCCGGGCCGGCTCTGGGGGCTCCTGTCCAACGAGACGCTGCTGGCCATCCCGTTCTTCACCTTCATGGGAATCGTCCTCGAACGCTCGGGCATGGCCGAGGACCTGCTCGACACCGTGGGCCAGCTCTTCGGGCCGGTGCGCGGCGGCCTTGCCTATGCGGTGATCATCGTCGGCGCCCTGCTCGCCGCCACGACCGGCGTCGTCGCGGCGAGCGTCATTGCCATGGGGCTCATCTCGCTCCCGATCATGCTCCGCTACGGATACGACCGGCGGGTCGCATCCGGGGTGATCGCAGCCTCGGGCACGCTGGCGCAGATCATCCCGCCCTCGCTCGTCCTCATCGTGCTCGCCGACCAGCTCGGCCGCTCGGTCGGCGACATGTACAAGGGCGCGCTGATCCCGGGCCTCGTGCTGACCGGCATCTACATGTCTTACGTGCTGCTCGTCTCGATCATCCGGCCAAGCTGGGTTCCGGCCCTGCCGCCCGAGGCGCGAACGCTTGGCAGCGGAGTCCTGTCGCTTCTCATCGCTCTCGCCGCCAGTGTCGGCGTCGGCTATGCCGCCTACCTCTGGCTCGAACCGACGCATGGCGCCAACGCCGACATTCTCGCGGCGACCCTCGGCGTGGTGGCCGTCTATGTCGCGGCGCTTCTCGACCGGACACTCGGCCTGAACCTGATGTCGCGGCTGGCCCAGCAGGTCGTGATCGTCCTCATCCCGCCACTCGCGCTGATCTTCCTCGTGCTCGGCACGATCTTCCTCGGCATCGCCACCCCGACCGAAGGCGGGGCCATGGGCGCCGTCGGCGCGCTGGTGCTGGCGGCGATGAAACGGCGGCTGAGCCTGTCGGTCATCAGCCAGGCGCTGACGTCGACCACGCGGCTCTCGGCCTTCGTCATGTTCATCCTGGTCGGCGCGCGGGTGTTCTCCCTCACCTTCTACGGCGTCAACGGCCATATCTGGGTCGAGCACCTCCTCACCTCGCTGCCGGGCGGCGAGACCGGCTTCCTGATCGCGGTGTCGATCCTGGTCTTCCTCCTCGCCTTCTTCCTCGATTTCTTCGAACTCGCCTTCATCATCGTGCCGCTTCTCGCCCCTGCGGCGGAACGGCTGGGCATCGACCTGATCTGGTTCGGCGTCATCCTCGGGGTGAACATGCAGACCTCGTTCATGCACCCGCCTTTCGGCTTCGCGCTCTTCTACCTGCGGTCCGTCGCGGCGAAGGCGCCCTATCTCGACAAGGTCACGGGCCGGCAGATGGCGCCCGTGACGACGGGCCAGATCTACTGGGGCGCCGTGCCCTTCGTCTGCATCCAGGTCGTCATGATCGGGGTCGTGATCGCCTTCCCGCAGCTGGTGATGCACTACAAGGGCAAGCCGGTCGACACATCGAATGTGACGATCCAGATTCCCGGCATCGGCGGCGGACTGGGCGGGGGGTTGGGCGGAGGGCTGGGCGGCGGCCTCGGCGGAGGGCTGGGTGGCGGATTGGGCGGAGGGCTGGGTGGCGGTCTCGGCGGCGGCACTCCGTCGCCCGCCGCCCCGGGTCAGCCGCCTCTGGGCCAACCGCAGATCGGCCAGCCGTCTCTGGGGCAACCTCCTCTGGGGCAACCGCAGATCGGCCAGCCTCCGGCGTCCAACTGAGCGGCGAAGCAAGGACGCCCCCGGAAACGGAAAACACCCCGCGGATCGCTCCGCGGGGTGTTGCCATTTGCGGGCCTTGCGCCCTTCTCAGAGCTTGCCGGCGTTCTGCTGGAGCATCATGAAGGTGTCATAGTTGTATTCGGCGACCTGCGCCCAGGTGTAGTACTCCGACCGGAAGGCCTTGATCGACTGCCAGAGCTTGGCGAAGGCCGGGTTGGTCGCCTCCATCTCGGCGTAGACCTCGTTGGCAGCGTTGAAGCAGGCTTCGAGGATCTCGGGCGAAAACGGGCGCAGCTGCGCCCCGTTGGCCACCAGCGACTTGATCGCCGCCGGGTTCTTGTAGTCGTACTTCTGCAGCATGTCGGCGTCGACACCCTGGCTGACCGACTTCAGAAGCGACTGGTACGTCGGCGGCAGTTCCTCGAACTTCGCCTTGTTGAACATGAAGTGGACGGTCGGACCGCCTTCCCACCAGCCGGGATAGTAGTAGTAGGGCGCGACCTTGTAGAAGCCGAGCTTTTCGTCGTCATAGGGGCCGACCCATTCGGCGGCGTCGATGGTGCCCTTTTCGAGCGCGGGATAGATGTCGCCGCCGGCGATCTGCTGCGGCACGACGCCGAGCTTCGACATGACCCTGCCGGCGAAACCGCCGACCCGCATCTTCAGGCCCTGCATGTCGGCGACCGTGTTGATTTCCTTGCGGAACCAGCCGCCCATCTGGACGCCGGTATTGCCGCCCGGAAGGGCATAGAGGCTGTGCTGCGCGAGGTATTCGTTGTAAAGGTCGATGCCGCCGCCGTGGTAGTGCCAGGCATTGATGCCGCGCGCCGACAGCGAGAACGGCACGGCCGCGGCGACGGCGAAGGCCGGGTCCTTGCCGAAGTAGTAGTAGCCGACCGTATGGCAGGCCTCGACGTTCCCGGCGCCGACCTCGTTTGCGGCCTCAAGGCCCGGGACGATCTCGCCCGCGGCGAAGACCTGGATCTGGAAGTTGCCGTCGGTCGCTTCCGTGATGCGCTGCGACAGGACCTCGGCGCCGCCGTAGATCGTGTCGAGCGATTTCGGGAAGGACGAGGTCAGGCGCCAGGTGACCTTCGGGGTAGACTGGGCGATGGCGGGCGCCGCGAGCGTGGCGCCCGCCGCGGCCGCCGTGCCGCCGACGGCGGCTTTCGTCAGGAATGAACGACGATCCATGGAAACCTCCCTTTCGGTGTGATCTTGACCAGCGGCACTCCCTCCGGGGGCCGGTGACGGAAGGACTTTACACGCCCCTAAGGTCCTGTCCAGCATGGATAAGCCACGCAAGCGCAGGTTACCGGGCGTCAGGTGTCAGCCGCGCTGGGTCAGGATGACGCCGATCGCCATGAAGGCGAGGCCGGCGGCCCGCACCGGCGTGACGTCGCGCACCATCGCCCCCATCAGCCCCCACTGGTCGATGACCGCGGCCGAGAGGAGTTGCCCCAGAAGCACCCACATGATCGCGTTACCCAGACCGAAGCGCGGCGCGACCCAGGTGATGGAAAGCACGTAGAAGGCGACGAGAAGGCCCGCGAGGAAGAGGTGTTTCGGCTGGTCCGCCGCAGCCGACAGTGCCGCGGTCCCCCGCGTCGCGAACATCGTCAGCGCGGCGCCGAGAAACGCCACCACGAAGAGGATCGTCGCGGCCGCCGCGGGCGAGCCGAGGCGCGATCCAAGCCGCGCGTTGAGGGCGGCCAGGACCGGAATGCCGATCCCCGCCAGGGCCATCACGGCTGCGTAGCGCAGGTTTTCGGATGTCATCTTGCCTCGTCTTTCTGCCGCGCAAGCGCGCGGAATTCCGTCACCGGCAGGCCGCCCACGCCCCAGTCCTCCAGCGCGACCTCGTCGATGACGACATGCGTCGTCGCGGGGGATCTCCCCAGCACGCGGACCAGAAGCTCGGTCGTGCCGCGGATCAGGTCGGCCTTCTGCGCCGGCGTGGCGCCCTCGCGGGTGATCCTGATGTTGACGTATGGCATTGTCCATCCTCCCTGTCAGCGGGTGCGCGCCTCGGCATGAAAGACCTTGGCGATGATCTGCCAGCGGCCGTCGAGAAGGACAAGCGTGAGGCAGTCGGTGAAGTAGGTCCCGCCGATGGCGCAGGTCACCACCGCCGTCGCCGTCACCGGGCCGGCGAAGGCGATGGAGACGATCCGGTCCGCCCGGGGTTCCCCCCGCGAAGCCGGCGAAGGCCGGGCGTCGACGACGGGGAAATACTCCCCCATCGTCCGGTGCAGGAGCGTCCCGTCGCTGGCCGAGGCATAGAGCGCCTGCGGGTGGAACACGCGGGCAAGCCGCGCGGTATCCGAATGGTGGAGTCCGTCGAAATAGGTGCCCAGCACCTCGGTCACGGCGGCGAAGTCGCTCATGTGCCTTCCCCTTCTCAGATCAGGCCTTCGGCCTTCAGCGTCGCCTGCGTCGCCGGGCGGGCCGCGACGCGCGCCACGTAGTCCTTCAGCCGCGGCCAGCCGTCGAGCGCGATGCCGGTGAAGTTCGCCCAGTTGGCAACGACGAAGGCATAGGCGTCGGCAATTGTGAAATCGCCGCCGGTGAGATAGGCCCGGCCGTCGGCCAGCCGCGCCTCGAGCCAGTCGAGCTTCGCCGCCACGGTCCTGCGCGCGGCAGCCTGGCCGGCCTCGTCCAGGGCGGGATTGAAGAGCGGGCTGAAGGCCGGGTGCAGTTCGGAACTCGTGTAGGTCAGCACCTCGTTCACGCGCGCCCGTGCCAGCGTGCCCGCCCGCGGCGCGAGCGTCTCGGCCCCCGCGGCATCGGCCACGAACTGCAGTATCGCCGGACCTTCGGTCAGCACCTCGCCGTCGAGCGCCAGCGCCGGCACCTTGCCCTTGGGGTTCACCGAAAGGAAGTCGGTGCCGTCCGCGGTCTTCTTCGACCGCGTGTCGACGCGCTCGGTCTCGAACGGGCGGCCGATCTCGGTCAGCACGATGTGCGAGGCCATCGAGCAGGCACCGGGGGAGTAGTAGAGTTTCATCGCAGTCTCCATATCGTTGGTCGGTGCGGGGACGGATAGCGCACAATGGTAACATTTGGAAACCACCTTACTTGATGTAACCGCAATTTGGTGGTAACTCCCCGGTAACCCGGAGACCGCCATGGCCCTGAAACGCCGCAGGAACGCAGCCCCGAATCCCCAGTGCCCCCTCGCCGCCTGCATGGCGCTCATCGGCGGCGCCTGGACGCCGAACGCGATCTGGTACCTGTCCGGCGGGCCGCGCCGGTTCTCCGAACTCAAGACCGACATGGCGCCGGTCTCGGCCAAGATGCTGACCCAGCGCCTGCGCGAGATGGAGGAAAATGGCATCGTCTCGCGCCGGGTCGTGCCCACCTCGCCGCCTTCGGTCGAGTACGAACTGACCCCGCTTGGGGCGGAGCTTCTGCCGGCGATCCGCGCCATCGCCGATGTCGGCATGAGGCTGAAGGCGCGCAGCGCCGCAAACGCCGCCTGATCCCGCCCGGCAACAGCGCGCCGCCGGCGTTGCCCCGGCACCGCCCCTCCCCCTTGCAAAACCGCCCGCGGCACCGATCTAGGTCCGACAGCAGTGCGGAGGGGATCGTGGTCTATCTGATGTTCGCGGCGGGGCTCGTCGGCCTCTTCGTCGGTGGCGAGTTCCTGATCCGGGGGTCGGTCGCGGTCGCGCAGCGCCTGATGGTCCCGCCGCTCGTCATCGGGCTGACGATCGTCGGCTTCGGCACCTCCTCGCCGGAACTTCTGGTCTCGGTTCAGGCGGCACTCGCCGGATCGCCGGCCATCGCCATCGGCAACGTCGTCGGCTCGAACATCGCGAACATCCTGCTGATCCTCGGCCTTTCCGCGCTCATCATCGTGGTGCCGATCCCGCTGGCACCGATGCGTCGGGACTATGCCGTGATGATCGCGGCGACGCTTATCCTCTGGGCGATGCTCCTGTCCGGAACCGTGACGCGCGGTTTCGGCGCCTTGCTTGTCGCGGGGCTCGGGCTCTACCTCTGGAAGGCGCTGACAGGGACCAGGGCTCCCGGCGCGAAGGAACCGGACATCGATCCGGCGATTGCCGCGGCCGCGGTGGCCCCGCCGCTCTGGAAAAGCCTTCCCGCCGTGCTCGCGGGCCTTGTCATCCTCATGGTCGGCGCCCGGCTCCTGGTCGACAGCGCGACCGAGATCGCGCGCGCTTTCGGGGTCAGCGAGGCGGTGATCGGCCTGACCATCGTCGCCATCGGAACCTCGCTGCCGGAGCTTGCGACCTCGATTCTCGCGGCGATCCGCCGTCAGCCCGAGATCTCCGTGGGCAACATACTCGGCTCGAACATCTTCAACGTCTTCTGCATCCTCGGCGTGACGGCGCTGATTGCGCCCATCCCGGCCGATCCGCGCTTCGCGCGACTCGACATGGTGGTTGCCCTGGCCGCCGCGCTTGCGATGCTGGCACTTGCTGCGATGCGGGGAAAGGTCGGCCGGTTCGGCGGCGCGGGACTTCTGGCCGGCTACGCCGGATACCTCGCGCTCGTGGGGCAACCCTAGCGCAGAGCCCCCCGGAATGCGGAATCTGTCCGGATTGCGCGGGACGGCGAAAGAAAATGTGCCGAGAATGGGCGTCTGCGACACTTTATTCCGGATTTTGCCGGTTGACGCCCCCCGCGCACGCAAATAATGTCCGCCGCACAGCAGCAAGGGAGCCTCGTGGGCGATGACCCCGATCCTCGTAGAGCTTGAGGTTTGGCGCATGGGCCGGTGACGGTTGACCATGATGGTTCCCATGCGCCCCCGAACGGCCCTCGGGGGCTTTTTCTTGTGCAAGTTACGGCACGGACGGAGAGACGAAGATGTCGCGGCAGATGACCGGTGCGAAGATGGTGGTTCAGGCGCTCAAGGACCAGGGCGTCGAGGTGGTCTTCGGCTACCCCGGCGGCGCGGTGCTGCCGATCTATGACGAGATTTTCCAGCAGAACGACATCCGCCACATCCTCGTCCGCCACGAACAGGGCGCGGTCCACATGGCCGAAGGCTACGCCCGCTCGACGGGCAAGGTCGGCTGCGTCCTCGTGACCTCGGGCCCCGGCGCCACCAACGCCGTCACCGGCCTGACCGACGCCCTGATGGATTCGATCCCCCTCGTCTGCCTCACCGGACAGGTGCCCACCTTCATGATCGGCACCGACGGCTTCCAGGAGGCCGACACGGTCGGCATCACCCGCCCCTGCACCAAGCACAACTGGCTGGTGAAGGACACCGAGCAGCTGGCCGAGACGATCCACCAGGCCTTCCACGTCGCCCGTTCCGGCCGCCCCGGGCCGGTGCTGATCGACATCCCGAAGGACGTGCAGTTCGCGACCGGCACTTACCGCGCCCCGCGCGAGGCGAAGGTCAGCCACTACCAGCCGAAGATGAAGGGCGACATCGCGGCGATCACCGCGCTGGTGGAGCTTATGGAGAAGGCGGAACGCCCGATCTTCTACACCGGCGGCGGCGTCATCAACTCCGGCCCGGCCGCGAGCCAGCTTCTGCGCGAACTCGTGGACGCGACGGGCTTCCCGGTGACGTCGACGCTGATGGGCCTCGGCGCCTACCCGGCGAGCGGGAAGAACTGGCTCGGGATGCTCGGGATGCACGGGCTCTACGAGGCCAATCTTGCCATGCATGGCTGTGACCTGATGATCAACCTCGGGGCGCGCTTCGACGACCGCATCACCGGCCGCATCCCGGATTTCTCGCCGCGCTCGAAGAAGGCGCATGTCGACATCGACCCTTCCTCGATCAACAAGGTAATCCATGTCGATGTCGCCATCACGGGCGACGTCGGTCATGTGCTGGAAGACCTGCTGAAGGTCTGGAAGGCGCGCGGGCGCAAGGTGAACAAGGAGGGTCTCGCGAAGTGGTGGGGCCAGATCGAACAGTGGAAGCTGAAGAAGTGCCTCAGCTACAGGAACTCGCAGAAGACCATCAAGCCGCAATATGCGCTTGAGCGGTTGGAGGCACTGACCAGGGGCCGCGACCGCTACGTCACGACCGAGGTCGGCCAGCACCAGATGTGGGCGGCGCAGTTCCTCGGCTTCGAGGCGCCGAACCGCTGGATGACGAGCGGAGGCCTCGGCACGATGGGCTACGGCCTGCCCGCCTCCATCGGCGTGCAGATCGCCCACCCGGATGCCCTCGTCATCAACGTCGCGGGCGAGGCGTCGTGGCTGATGAACATGCAGGAGATGGGCACGGCCGTGCAGTTCCGCGCGCCCGTGAAGCAGTTCATCCTGAACAACGAACGGCTCGGCATGGTGCGCCAGTGGCAGCAGTTGCTGCATGGCGAGCGCTACTCGCAGTCCTGGTCCGAAAGCCTGCCCGATTTCGTCAAGCTCGCCGAAGCCTTCGGCTGCAAGGGGGCGAAGGTCGACAGCCCGAAGGACATGGATGACGCGATCATGGCGATGATCGAGTATGACGGGCCCTATATCCTCGACGTTCTGGTCGAGAAGCACGAGAACTGCTTCCCGATGATCCCGTCGGGCAAGCCGCACAACGAGATGCTCCTGGGCGACGCCTCGACCGAAGGCGCGATCCAGGCGGGCGGCGCGGTGCTGGTATAGGGGCGCACGCGGGGGGCGTCGGACAGGGCGGGTCATGGGCGACGGGCAGCGCGACGGCAGCAGGACCGTTTCGGCCGTCGCGGGGATCGCACTCCTCGCGGCGGGGGCGTTCGGCTACGGGCTCTGGTCCGGGGCGACGGGGGGCTGGGCCTACCGGGCGGTCATGTCGCTTCTCGACACCGCGGGACTCGCGCTTTCCGAAGTGCCGAACCTCGTCGGAAGCGAGCCGGTCGATTTCCTCCAGCCGGCGCGCCACGCCGGGCAAGGCGTGACGCTGAACGTGGTCGCCGATGACCGGCTCATCGCGATCGCGGGCTTCTTCGACGGACAGAACGGCATCCGGCTGATGCGACGGGACGGGACCCTCGTTGCCGCGTGGACGTTGCAATTCTCGCGCGACTTCCCCGAGACGGCCTATCTCGAGGACCGCGCGCCGCAGACCGACTGGAACGTCGATCTCCACGGGCTGGTCGTGAACCCCGACGGGTCGGTGGTGGTCAACTACGAATACGCCGGCCTCATCAAGCTCGACCGCTGCGGGCGCAGGGAATGGACGCTGGAGCACGCCACGCACCACTCGGTCGAGAAGGCCGAGGGCGGCGGCTACTGGGTGCCGGGGCTCCGGCTTCTTCACCCCGGCCGGATGGAGGACGCGTTCCCGCCCTTCACCGACATGAAGGGCGTGCCCTACATCCTCGACAACCTGATCCTGAAGGTGAGCGAGGACGGGGAGATCACGCAAGCGAAGTCGGTGCCGCGCATCCTTTTTGACAACGGCATGGAGCCGATCCTGACTGCGAACGGGATGAGCTTCTTCGCCACCGGACGCTGGAACGACGAGATCGTCCATATGAACAAGATCGCCGAGCTGCCGGCGGCGATGGCCGCTGCCTTCCCCCAGTTCGCGCCGGGCGACCTGCTGCTCTCGCTGCGCGAGCAGAACATGCTTCTCGTCGTCAGCCCCGGCGACTGGCGGGTGAAGTGGCATCAGGTCGGCCCCTGGCGGCGCCAGCACGACCCGGAGTTCATGCCCGACGGGACGATCGCGCTTTTCAACAACAACGCATACCGGACCCTCCTCGGCGAGCGCGACACGAGTCCCGTCGACGGGCCCTTCGTGTCCGAGATCGGGCGCGTAGACCCACGGACCGGCGCCTATGAAGACCTCTGGGGCAACCGTCCGGGCCAGGCGATGCTGAGCGTGATCCGCGGCAAGCAGGAACCGCTGGCGAGCGGCGGCTTCCTCGTGACAGAGTTCGAGGCCGGACGGGCCTTCGAGACCGATGCGGACGGAATGATCGTCTGGGAATACGTCAACCACTACGACGGCACCCGCGTGGCCGAGATCACCGAGGCGCGGTCCTACCCCGCCTCCTATTTTACCGTGACCGACTGGTCCTGCCCGGCGCCCTGACGGGACGGCGGCCAGGCCGAAGAGGAAGGAAGAGAGATGTCGCCGCTCAACATCAAGAAGGGCTCCACCAGCCATTCCGCCTACGACCTGCGCGACCCCAACGCGCAGGCGATCGAGCGCCACACGCTCGCCGTGCTCGTGGACAACGAGGCGGGCGTGCTTGCCCGTGTCATCGGTCTCTTCTCGGGGCGCGGCTACAATATCGACAGCCTCACGGTCGCCGAGGTGGACCACCAGGGCCACCGCTCGCGCATCACCGTGGTCACGCGCGGCACGCCCGCAGTGATCGAGCAGATCAAGGCGCAGCTCGGCCGGCTGGTTCCCGTTCACGACGTCCACGACCTGACAGTGGAAGGCCCGGCGGTGGAGCGGGAACTCGCGCTCTTCAAGGTCACGGGCACCGGAGAGAAGCGCATCGAGGCACTGAGGCTGGCCGAGATCTTCCGCGCCAATGTCGTCGACTCCACTCTGCAGAGCTTCGTCTTCGAGATGACCGGCACGTCGGAGAAGATCGACGCCTTCGCCGAACTCATGCGGCCGCTCGGCCTTTGCGACGTCGCGCGCACCGGCGTCGCGGCGCTGTCGCGCGGCGCCTGAGCCCCGGATGCGAAACGGGCGCCCTTTGCGTGGCGCCCGCTTCCGAGGGTCCCGTGAGTGTGGGATCAGTTGGCGAGCACACCCTGTTCGCGCGCCGCCGCAAGCTCGTCGGCATCCACCGAACCGTCGCCGTTCACGTCGACCTGGGCGAACACGTCGGGCGTCATGTCCGGGTAGGCCGCCGTCAGTTCCTCGATCGAGTAGCTGCCGTTGCCGTCGGTATCGGTCACGACCGTCTGCGCCTGTGCCGCACCGGCGAGCGCGAGGCCGAACACGAGGGCCGAAATCGTCCTGTTCATCCGTCTCTCCTTTTTCGCGGTCCCGGATCGCCCGGCGCGCTTGCCCTGAATCTGGGGGGCGGGGCCGCCGGGCGCAAGGACCGTTGCAGGGGGAGAAGTCGCCTTTTTCTCCCCCGTTAGGCAATAACATCGGGGGGTTTCCGCCGGTTCCGGCAGAAAGACGCCGCGCGAAAAGAAGAAGGGGGGCCGTTGCCCCCCAGTTTCGCCGTTCAGGCTCGTCATTGTTACCGCTCGGTTTCTGCCTGCGGCCTGAACGTCGTCGGGGGCGAGCGCACCCGCCCCGGAACCCCGCCCCCGCGCAAGCGGGGGCCGGTATCTCAGCTGCACCCGCTCGTCGCGCCGCAGGTGTTGCACTTCATGCAGGTGCCGTTGCGCACCAGCGTGTAGTTGCCGCATTCGCCGCAGGCCTCGCCCTCGTAGCCCTGCATCTTCGCCTTGGCGCGGGCGTCCATCGTGACCGTGCCGGAGGCGAGCGCGGTGGCGCCGCCGCCGAAGGCCGCCTGCGCCGTCACAGGAACGAGCGTGTTGAGTGCCGCGACCGGGTCGCCCGACAGCGCCATCGCCCCCATCCCGCCCTGCAGGACCACGAGTTCCTGCGGCAGGCGCTTGCGCATGTAGCCGGTGGAGGCGACCTGCTTCAGCACTTCGAGCGATTTCGACGCCGTCCGCTCGCTCGGCTCGGCGACATTCGCCTGCGCCTCGTAGGCGCCGCCGCCGAGATCGTCGAAGCTCGCGCCCACAGGCTTTACATGCGCCAGATCGGTGCGGTCGAGGTAGGAAACCGCCAGTTCGCGGAAGATGTAGTCGAGGATCGAGGTCGCCGACTTGATCGAGTCGTTGCCCTGAACCATGCCCGCCGGCTCGAACTTGGTGAAGGTGAAGGCATCGACGAATTCCTCAAGCGGAACACCGTATTGCAGGCCGACGCTCACCGCGATTGCGAAGTTGTTCATCATCGCCCGGAAGCCCGCACCCTCCTTGTGCATGTCGATGAAGATCTCGCCGAGCTGGCCGTCCTTGTATTCGCCGGTCCTGAGGTAGACCTTGTGGCCGCCGACGATCGCCTTCTGGGTATAGCCCTTGCGGCGTTCCGGCAGCTTTTCGCGGTGGCTGCGGACGATTTCCTTGACGATGATCTTCTCGACGATCTTCTCGGCCAGCACGGCGGCCTTTTCCTGGGCGGAGCCGGAGGCAAGGATCTCCTCCGCCTCCTCGTCATCCTCCACCAGCGCCGCGGCGAGCGGCTGGCTGAGCTTCGAGCCGTCCCGGTAAAGCGCGTTGGCCTTGATGCCGAGCGACCAGGAAAGCTCGTAGGCGGCGAGCGTCTCCTCGATGGTGGCGTTGTTCGGCATGTTGATGGTCTTGGAGATGGCGCCCGAGATGAAGCTCTGCGCCGCCGCCATCATGGTGATGTGGCTGTCGACCGAGAGGAAGCGCTTGCCGGTCTTGCCGCAGGCATTGGCGCAGTCGAAGACCGCATAGTGCTCGGGCTTGAGGTGCGGCGCGCCCTCCAGCGTCATCGTCCCGCAGACATGATCGTTCGCGGCCTCGACCTGCGCCTTGGTGAAGCCGAGGTGGCGCAGGAGGTCGAAGGTCGGGTCGGCGAGCTTTTCGGCAGGAATGCCAAGGGTTTCGCGGCAGAAGCTCTCGCCCAGCGTCCACTGGTTGAAGACGAAGCGGATGTCGAAGGCCGAGGGCAGCGCCGCCTCGATCTTCTCAAGCTCCGCCTGGCCGAAGCCGTGGCCGATGAGGGACGTGTGGTTGATGCCGGGGCAGTTGCCAAGGCTGGCGTGACCCACGGCATAGGCGATGATCTCCTCGATCTGGGCCGAGCCGTAGCCTAGCGTTTCCAGCGCCGCGGGAACCGAGCGGTTGATGATCTTGAAGTAACCGCCGCCGGCGAGCTTCTTGAACTTGACGAGCGCGAAATCCGGCTCGATCCCGGTGGTGTCGCAGTCCATGACAAGGCCGATCGTGCCGGTGGGCGCGATCACCGTCGCCTGCGCGTTGCGGTAGCCGTGCTTCTCGCCCAGCGCCAGCGCCTCGTCCCAGGCGGATTTCGCAAGCGCGACAAGGCCCTGGTCCGGGCAGCTCGCGTGATCGAGCGGCACGGGTTTCACCGCCAGCGCCTCGTAGCCGTCGGTCTTGCCATAGGCGGCGTTGCGGTGGTTGCGGATCACGCGGAGCATGTGCGCGGCGTTCCTGGCATAGCCGGGGAAAGCGCCCAGTTCGCCGGCCATTTCGGCCGAGGTGGCGTAGCTTACGCCGGTCATCACCGCCGTCAGCGCGCCGCAAAGCGCGCGGCCCGCGTCCGAGTCATAGCCGAGCCCCATGTTCATCAGGAGGCCGCCGATATTGGCGTAGCCGAGGCCGAGCGTGCGGAAGTCGTAGGACCGCTGGGCGATCTCCCTCGACGGGAACTGCGCCATGAGGACGGAGATTTCCAGCGTCACGGTCCAGAGTCGCGTGGCATGGACATAGGCTTCGGCGTCGAACCTGCCGTCCTTGTGGAAGGTCAGGAGGTTCATCGACGCAAGGTTGCAGGCGGTGTCGTCGAGGAACATGTATTCCGAACAGGGGTTGGAGCCCCGGATCGCGCCATCCTCCGGGCAGGTGTGCCAGGCGTTGACGGTATCGTGGAACTGGATGCCGGGGTCGGCGCAGGCCCAGGCGGCGTGGCCGACCTGCTGCCAGAGATCGCGGGCCTTCACGGTCTTGGCGACCTTGCCGTCGGTCCGGCGGATCAGTTCCCAGTCGGCGTCGTCCTTCACCGCCCTGAGGAAGGCGTCGGTGACGCGGACGGAGTTGTTGGAATTCTGGCCGGAGACCGATGCATAGGCTTCGCTGTCCCAATCCGTGTCGTAGGTCGGGAATTCGATGCTCCCGTAGCCCTGCTTCGCGTAATCGAGCACGCGCTTGACGTAAGTCTCGGGGATCATTGCCTTCTTGGCGCCCCGGATCGCCGCCTTCAGCGCCGCGTTCCTGGCCGGATCGACCGAATCCTCGCTTGCGCCGTCCCACTGGCGGATCGCCGCGAAGATCTCATTCAACTGCCTTTCATGGACCTTGGAGCCGGCCACCAGCGAGGCCACCTTCTGCTCCTCGATGACCTTCCAGTTGATGAACTGTTCGATGTCCGGGTGATCCATGTCGCAGATCACCATCTTGGCGGCGCGCCGCGTGGTGCCGCCCGACTTGATCGCCCCCGCCGCGCGGTCGCCGATCTTGAGAAAGCCCATCAAACCGCTGGACTTGCCGCCACCCGACAGCTTCTCGCCCTCGCCCCGGAGCGAGGAGAAGTTGGTGCCGGTGCCCGACCCGTATTTGAAGAGCCGCGCCTCACGGACCCAGAGGTCCATGATGCCGCCGTCATTCACCAGGTCGTCCGAGACCGACTGGATGAAGCAGGCGTGCGGCTGCGGATGCTCGTAGGCGCTCTCGGACTTCACCAGCTTGCCGGTGACGTGATCGACGTAGAAGTGGCCCTGGCTCGGCCCGTCGATGCCATAGGCCCAATGGAGGCCGGTGTTGAACCACTGGGGCGAGTTCGGCGCGGCCATCTGTTCGGCCAGCATGAAGCGCATCTCGTCGTAATAGGCCTGCGCGTCGCCTTCGGAGGTGAAGTAGCCGCCCTTCCAGCCCCAATAGGCCCAGGCGCCGGCGAGGCGGTCGAAGACCTGACGGGCCGAGGTCTCGCCGACAAAACGCTCACCCTCCGGCAGGTCGGCCAGCGCGGCCTCGTCCGCGACCGAACGCCAGAGGAAGTGCGGCACGCCCTTTTCCTTCACACGGCGAAGCCGCGCCGGCACGCCCGCCTTGCGGAAATACTTCTGGGCGAGCACGTCGGACGCAACCTGGCTCCAGCCCTCCGGCACCTCGACGGCGTCGTTGCGGAACACGATCTTGCCGTCGGGATTTCGGATTTCCGAGGTGGTCGTCGCGAAGGCGATGCTTGCGTAGGCATCCTGCCCGGCCCGGGTGAATCTGCGTTCGATCTTCATTTCTGCCCCATCGTTCCAGCGTTATGCGGCGCGCCCCTTCAGAGAACGTCTTGCCGCGCAGGTGCCGTTGAGGCGTGATCGTTCAAACATCCCCGCCCGCGGTGTGTGCGCGCACCGCGTTCCGGCGTTGTCGCCGCCGGACTAGTCTTGGGGTGGTCTCCCGTCCCGCCGCCACTAAATCTTGTGGCTTTTTCTTCGGCCCGCACAAATTGACGTAGGAACGGGGGGCCGGTCAACAGATTTTTCACGTTTCCGTGCAGAGATTTCAGCTTGACGCGGCAAGGCGGGAAATCGCCGGCGGAGCACATCGATTCATGCACAGACCCCCGCCCCCGGAGACGGCCTGCAAATTTGCTTGCCCCGCGCCGGGTTGGCCGCGCCTCCTGCGATCCCGGGTGAAAACCGTCCACAGACAGGGGCGGCAGAGGGGCCGCGGACAGGGCAAGGTGCCGACCGGCCGGAGCCGGGCGCGCAAGGCCCGGGGGACGGGTCGGGGGGGCGGGACTTGGTCGGAACTGGTCGGGGCGGCGAGATTCGAACTCACGACCTACGGTACCCAAAACCGTCGCGCTACCAGACTGCGCTACGCCCCGACGTTTCGTTCCTAGCCGCTCGCCCGTCCGAGGGAAAGACCCAAGCTAGTCGCAGGGCCAGAGCGCGCCGGCCTGGGCAAGGCGCGGGTGGCGCAGCTCCGCCCCCTCGGCCAGCCCGAGTCGCGACGCAAGCCCGCCCTGTATCTCGAGGACCATCAGCGTCGCCGCAGGCCCGGGGATCGGCGTGACATCGCCCGGCACCGCATTGGCATGGACCCCGTTTACCCGGCCGTCGGCGCCGATGAACACCATGTCGAGCGGAATGAGCGTGTTCTTCATCCAGAACGACACCGCCTGAGGGCGCTCGTAGATGAAGAGCATCCCGGCGCTCGGCCGCAACTCCTGCCGGAACATCAGCCCTTGGGCGCGCTCGGCCTCGTCGTCCGCGATCTCGACCGAGAAGCGCGC